>JAVBVM010000156.1:0-6100 GCA_031554295.1 Desulfovibrionaceae bacterium
ATCAGCCAGACCACCGGCGTCACCGTCATTCTGGTCGAACAGAACGCCCGCGCCGCCCTGAAACTGGCCGACCGCGCCTATGTCCTGGAAGTCGGGAGCATGGTGCTGGAAGGCAAGGCATCGGATCTGCTCAATAACCCGGACGTCCGCAAAGCTTACCTGGGTGGGACGTAAGGGCAGCCATGCCTCCGGCGGACAAAGGGACTCAATTCTGAGGCAGTCCGGCTGTAACACACTATACCTTTTACGTATTCGTTGCGCATTTTATGGAAGGCGTGTGTTTCCACGCCAATTGAGGCGGCTTGGTGACCGGGCGGCGGCAAAGGAAGAAATATTTTTTTGTCCGTTGCCTTTGTTGGCCTCCTTCTTTAAAGTACGCCGCATGGCCCCGAATGATGCGAAAAAAGTGGCGGCGCCGGACCTTGTTTCCGGCATGTCCGGGCATATCCCGAAGCCCCTGCGTAAGCCCGTGCTCATGTTGGCGGGATTGTCCAAGCTGAACTCCATCTATAAGGAAATACCGCGCGGGCTTGCGCCCGTGGAATTCGCCCGGCGCGGGCTGGAGCACCTCGGCGTGGACATCCGCCTGGAGGGCGAACCGCTCGAGAGTATCCCGGCCGAGGGCCCCCTGGTGATTGTCTCAAATCATCCGTTCGGCGCCATCGAGGGCATCCTGTTGCCGGCCCTGTTCATGAACCGGCGGCCGGATCTGAAAATTCTCGCCAACTATATTTTGCAAGGAATCCCGGAACTGCGGGATATTTTTATTCCGGTCGACCCGTTTGAAGGGAGCAACAAGGCCGCGCGCAATTTAGGCGGCCTGCGCGCGGCAATGCAGCATGTGCGGAACGGCGGAGCGCTGGCTATCTTCCCGTCCGGCACGGTGTCGCACCTGCACCCCATGCAGCGGGAAATTGTCGACCCCGAATGGCATGCCACCGTTGGGCGCATCGCCCATAAGGCGAATGCCCAGGTGCTGCCGTTGTTCTTCCATGGCCGGAATTCCTATTTCTTCAACTTCATGGGGCTGATCCACCCCAGCGCGCGCACCGCCCTGCTGGCCAAGGAGTTGCTGCGCAAGCGCAACTCCACCATTACCGTGAGCGTCGGGCGGGTGATCAGCCCGGCCACCCTGGTCGAACTGCCGGATGACACCGCGCGTACCGCCTATCTGCGCATGCGCTCCTACGCCATGAAACCGCCGCGCAAGCGCCGCTGGGCGCAGGCGCATGATCCGGCCGAACGCAAATTCGAGCCTATTGCCGAGCCGGATCCCCTGACCCTGCTGCTGGAGGAGCTGAAGGCTCTGCCGCCTCGGAACGTCCTTGTGGACGAAAGCCCTTGGCTGATCGTGGAGAGCGATATGGCCTCCTCGCCCGGGCTGATCCGGGAAATCGGCCGCCTGCGGGAAATCACCTTCCGGGAAGTGGGGGAAGGCAGCGGCCTGAAGCGCGATTTGGATGAGTTCGACCCCACTTATCGCCATTTGATTTTATGGAACAGCGCGGAGCAATGCCTGGTCGGCTCCTACCGCCTGGGCGAAGTGGACGCCATTCTGGCCAAACAAGGCCCCAAAGGGCTTTACTCCACCTCTCTGTTCCGCTTTGACCCGGTTTTTTTCCGGAAGACCTCGCCGGCCCTCGAGCTGGGCCGCGCCTTCGTGCGCCAGGAATACCAGAAGGATTACGCTCCCCTGCTCCTGCTCTGGAAAGGCATCGGCCGCTTCATCCTGAAACGGCCCGGCATTCGCCATCTGTTCGGCCCGGTCAGCGTGAGCCTGGAGTACACGCCCTTCTCGCTCAAGGCGATCATGGCCTATCTCATGTTCCACCACGGCGCCCCGGAATACGCCGGCCTGGTTTTCGGACGGGCCGCGCCGCATTTCCGCCATGCCAGCCGCCGCACCCGTATCGACCCCGGCAGCATGGACTGGAACACCTTAAGTTCCATCGTGCGCGACATGGAAGGCGGGCGCACCATTCCCATACTCTTTAAGCATTACCTGAAGCTCAACGGCCGCATCGCCACGTTCCACGTGGACCGTTCCTTCGGCACCCTGGACGCCTTCCTGACCATAGACCTGCTGAACGTGCCGCCGCGCATGCTCGGCCGTTTTATGGGCGCCGAGGAAGCCCAGCGCTTTCTGACCCAGACCCCGATCCTCTCTCCGAAAAAAGAGCCCATCGTGCCTGACCCCCTTTGGGGCGCATAGCTGGCTATCCTCGCCGGAACATCGGCTGTTCCGGAAACATTTGGGCAGGACCGCCTCAGCGGCGCGGCGTACCACGCGCTTCAACGACGGCGGCGTAGATCCGCTCCAGATCCGCGCAGCGCTGGTCCATGGTATAGGCGCGCGCTTTATGGCGATTGGCTTCGGCCTGGGCGGCGCGGAAGGGAAGGTCGGAAGCGATGCGGCGCATCAAGGCGGCCAAAGCGTCCACATCGTGCGCCGGCGCAAGGGCCTCGGGCGACAGCATCTCCGGCACGCCGCCCACGCTGGTGGCCGCGATGGGCAGGCCGAAGCTCATGGCTTCCATAACGGTATTGGGCATGGAATCCATGCCGCTTGAGGAAAAAACAAAGCCATCCATGAGTTGCAGGTAATTGGCCACGTCAAAGCGCCCGCCGAGCAGGCCCACCCGGCTTTCGACGCCTAGCTCCCGGCACAGGGGCAGCCAAACATCGGTCAAGCCCAGGGCAATGAAGCGATCCTCAGGGCCGGCGTGGGCCGCGAAGGCCCGCAGGGCGGTCTCCCCGCCCTTGATCGGATTGTTGTTGCCGATATAGCCCCAAATAAAGCGATCCGCTGCGGCCGGAATGTCGAGTTCCGCCAGCATTTCCGTCGGGGCGCGCGTGGGGAGCAGGCGTTCCGCTGGCAGGCCGTTAGGTACGACATAGAGCTTGTTTTTCGGACAGGTGTGGCCGAAACTTCGCGCACAGGCCCGGGAATTGGCGATGACCGCCGCAATGCCGCCAGCCCAGTACACAAGAAAATTTTTCGGACGGAAGATCACGCCCCGATGGGAAACGCAGTATACTTGCCGAGATTTCCAGAACAGGCCGTGCCAGGCGCAGAAATTCACGGCCCGGTGAAAGGCGTGGATGATTGTGGGGCCGCTTTCCGCGAACAATAACTCCAGGTGGCGCTTCCAGGCGCGCTTGTCCTCGGGCAGGGCCGACCAGTGGGGCTGGCCGCCATCGTTCCAGAGCACGGAATTATGCGGCAGGCACAGCCAGGCGTCGTGCCCGCGCTCACGCAGAGTTTGCGCCTGATAAGCCGCCTGGCGCGCGCCGCCGCTGGGAGCGTTTGAGGACGTGAAAACAAGGATGCGCATGGGCGGCCTGGCAAAACAAGCGGGGCGGCCCTTTACCGGGCCGCCCAGTTGCTTCGTTCGCTGAAAATTAATACGGCAGCACGACCTTGCCGGTGTGCGCATGCAGCACTTCGGCAATGGAAAGATACATGGCGGAAAGGCCGCAGATGATCCCTTCAATCCCGGCGATGGTGCCGATAACGACGCTTCCCGTCCAGTCGCGTACCGCCAGCAGGATAAAGAGCACGGTCAGCGTGCTGAACACCACCCGCAACATCTTCGCGCCCTTGTGCCGGGTTCCGATATACATCCCGAAGGTGAACAGGCCCCACAGGAAGAGGTACCAGCCCATGAAGCCGTGCGGGGTCGTCTCGGCCAGGCCCATGGCCGGCAGCACCCAGGTGGCCACCAGGGTAAGCCAGAAGCTGCCGTAGGCGGTAAAGGCGGTGGCGCCGAAGGTGTTGCCCTTCTTGAATTCCATGATGCCCGCGATGATCTGGGCAATGCCGCCGAAAAAGATGCCCATGCCCATGATCATGGAAACTACGGGGAAGAGTCCGGCATTGTGGATGTTCAACAATACCGTGGTCATGCCGAAGCCCATAAGGCCGAGGGGGGCGGGGTTGGCGATGGTGTTCGTTTCCTGCACGACAAAATCCTTTGCATTGTGCTGCGCTGCGCAGCGGTTAAGAGTCCGTGGTCATTCCAAAACGCGTAATCAACGCATGCGTTGCTAACGCAAAAGCCCGGCAAGGTCAAAGGCAATTTCCAACCTTATGCCGCAATGCGCCCCGCCAAGGCAAAAAGCCCGGCCGCCCGCGAAACGCGGGGCCGGCCGTCAGTACGTCTGCAAAAGGCTCGGCAGCCACAGGGCCAGCACCGGAAAGGCAATGGTCAGGGCCATGACAATAAACGTGATAAACACGTAAGGCAAGGCGGCCAGCACCACTTCCTGGAAGCTGATATCGTGCGGGACCACCCCCTTCATCACAAACAGCAGCATGCCGAAGGGCGGCGTGATCTGCCCCACTTCAATGTTCAGCAGCATGAGCGTGGCGAACCAGATCGGGTCGAAGCCCAGCTTGGTCGAGATGGGCAGGAACACCGGAATGCAGATCATCATGATCGACATGCTCTCCATGAACGTGCCCATGAAGACGATGATCAGCTGCATGGCGATGATGATCAGCAACGGGTGCACCCGCATCTGTTCCACGATGGCGAACAGCCCGTTGGTGGCCCCGGTGAAGGCCAGAATGCTGCTGAACGACTTGGCCGCCGCGATGATCATGAAGACCATGACTGTGACATGCATGGTGCCGAGCAGAACCTTTTTCAGAACGGCCAGGCTCACCTTGCGCTCAAGCGCCGCCACGACAAAGGCCGCCAGGGCGCCGGAGGCCGCTGCTTCGGAAGCCGTGGCCAGGCCGAGCAGAATAAGCCCGATCACCATGAAAATGATGAACACGATGGGCACAAGGTGGCGCACCGTGGCCACAAGTTTTATGCCCAGGGGAACGGGCTCGAGCGTCGCCCTGGGCGCGCAGCCGGGGAGGAGGATCGCGCGCAGGATGATATAGACACAGATGATCAGGCCCATGACCAGGCCGGGCATAACCCCGGCGATCAACAGCTTGCTGACCGACAAGGAGCCGATGGCGGCCAGAATCACCGCCAGGGCCGAAGGCGGGATCAGCATGGCCAGACCGCCCACGCCCAGGATCGGGCCGACCGACATGCCCACGGAGTAGCCGCGTTTGCGCATTTCCGGCACCATGATGCTGCCCAGCATGGCCGTATTGGCCATGGTCGAGCCGCTGGTGGCCGCGAAAACGATGCCGCAGATGGCCGAAACCAGGCTCAACCGCCCGGGCAGGCGGCCCAGCCACATGTCAACCACCCGTATGGCGTTGTCCGCTATGCCGGAATGAAACATGAGCTCGCCCATAAAAATGAACAACGGCACCGGCACCAGGGTAAAGGTGCATATGGAGCTGAAAATGCCCACGGCCACGTTGCCGAGGCCGGCCTCCCCCATAAGCACGTACAGGCCGACGCAGTTGATCAGCAGAAACGAAAAAGCCACAGGAAAACCCGTGGCCAACACCAAAATCAATCCCCCTAGGAAAAGCGCGAGAACAAGCCACCACTCCATCCACGGTCCTCCTGCTCTATTTTGGCAGTACGTCGCGCCGCCGGCCGTGTGATCCCATTTCCGCCAGCAACTCGCCTCTTTACATGCGCGCAATGCCTGAAAACATGCTTGATTTTTGCCGGTTCAGCAATAAAAAAAATCCTTTTCAGAAAAAAAATCTAACGCCGAGTTGAATATTATCAGACTGGTTCCCCCATCAAGACAAACACCGATACGGACACAATGCTGAAGGGGCGGGCCGCGCTGAAAACGGCCGCCGCTCCATATCAGCATTCTCCTTTCCCACGGCTGTGGGCCATCATTGACTCGGCAAACGAGCCAAGCGGCGGGCCCCCGGGCCGCCCCATATCCTTGTGGGCAACCCGGTATTTATGCAGCAGCAGCAAAAACTGAATGGTCAGGAGGAGGAAACCGAACGGAATGACCCCCAGAACCCAGGCTTTGGGAACGTCAATGGTGCCCACGTCAATAACGTTGCGCGTATGGTGATCCCAAACCGAGCCTAGCGTGTGCCAGAACAAAAGCGCGCAGACGAGAGCGCCCACGATCATGTGGACCTGCTTCGCCACAGCCCGGCCGCGCGGCGGCAAAAGGTCCAGCACCAGCGTCACCGAAGTGTGGCGCTCAAGTG
>JAVBVM010000039.1:0-13844 GCA_031554295.1 Desulfovibrionaceae bacterium
CAGGTGACCATGCACAGGTCCACGGGGCAGGGAAATTCGCGGATCGGGATGCGCATGTCCGGGCCGAGCCCACGGCCGAGGAGCGTTTCGCCATAGCGGCGACGAATTTCGCCCGGATCCGGGTAAAGGGGGTGCCAACCCCACTTGGCCTGCCATGCAGGCGCTTCAGCATGCAGCAGGGCGCGCAGAGAATTCTCTTCCCGGCGCAACAGTTCCGCATGCCGGGGATGCGCGGAAAACATGCCGGGAAAGGAGTGCGGGATATGGCAGACCGCCGTGGCCGACGGGACGAACCAGACGCCGCGCCCGGCCGCGCGCAGGGCGCAACAGAGGTCGTCCATCAGCAACTGCGGGTCGTGCAGGCGTTCGTCAAAGCCGCCCGCGGCTTCCAGGGCCGAGCGCCGGATCAGGGCAAAGGCCGCGCTCAGGCCGTCGACCTCCAAAGGGGCGGAGGGGGCGGCGGACAGGGGCGGCTCGGGCAAAAAGGCATTGCGATTCAGACCCGGCTCGTTAAAGCCGCGCCCGTTCACAAAACTGCGGCCTTCGGACAGGATGCGCCCTGCCGGCGAAACCAGGCGGCCGCCGCAAGCGCCGGCTTCGGGGTTGCGATCGAGCGTCTCCAGCAGGGGCGGCAGCCAGGCCCCTTCAGGCACGGTATCCGCCCGGACAAGCAGGATATAGTCTTCCTCAATGGCGCGGCGGGCCGCATTCAGGGCGCGGGCGTGGCTCAGCCCGGCAACGCGGGTGTATACGGCCTTTTCGGCCGGCCGCGGACCCGCCTCGGCGGTGCGGAAATCCAGGACATTCGCCGGAATCCCGCTTTTTTCCAGGCTTTTCAGGCAGGCGGCCAGGCAGGCGGGCGCATCCGTATCATGCAGAAGCGGCAGGGCGCGCACGCGCATGGTATCCTCCCGTATGAATTCGAGCTGACGCGTTTTCCGCACTGTGCGGGAATACGCGGCGAAAGGCAAGCGGGATTGAAAAAAACGGCCGCCCTTTCGGGCGGCCGTTGCTTCCAGCGCAAGGCGGTTTATGTTGGCACAGGCGGGCAGAATGGGGTGGGCCCGCCGGGTGCATTTTAGAAGTTATACTGCATGGCTACGGCCACACGCCATACGCCGTCCGGATCGGACGCGATGAGGTTCTTCGTGTGGTTGCTCAGGTCAAGACCGATGTAGCCCAGTTCCAGAGCGGCGATCAGGTTGTCGCCGTAAATATTCCAATAGCTGTCCAGGTTGATTTCCCAAGCCTGGTCGTCGTCCGCCAGACCAATGAAGTCGCCGCCGTTAATCTCGCGGCCGAGGACGGAGTCTTTGTCGTTGGTGCCCTGGTAGTAGGCGACGCGGATCACGTGGGAAAGGCTTTCAATGAAGCTGATGTCAGCCAGCTGAATGCCCACGCCCCACAGGCCAACGCCGTTGTTGGTGAGAATGGCGCCCTTGTCGATGCCGAAAGCGCCGTCAGTGGCGAAGCTGGTCGGCCCGAAGCCCGAGGGCGAAACCACGGGCATCCAGCCCTGTTCGTCGTTGTCCGCGCCGGAGCCGTAGAAAGCGAAGATGCCGGGCGTGAAGGAATCCATCTTGTAGTCGATGGCGGCGGCCACGAAGAAGCCGTCCGTGTCGACAACGCCGAAGTCGGCGCCGCCATAAATGCCGTCGAATTTGAACACGAACGGATCCAGAGCGGTGATTGTCGCGGCCACGCCAACCCACCATGCGTCAAAGGAGTCAGTCAGCGGCCAGCCGGCAAAGGCGCTGGATATGGCCTGGCTGCCGCCCATGACATACATGCCGTAAGGCGTGATGTTGAAGCCGTTCGCCGTGATGGGCAGGACCAAGCCGAAAGCGTCGATGTTGTCGCTTTCGGTGGCCGGGCCGCCCCAGGAGAAGCCGTCACCCATGGTGCCGTCCCAGAGACGAGCCCAGAACGCGTTGGCGGCGAACATTTCGTTGAACTGGTAGGCGAGCGAAATGCCGGCCATATCGTCATCCAGCACCGGGCTGTTGGCCACGGCCGCGGGCAGGGCGATGCCCTGCAGACCCATGCGCACCTGCAGCATGGTGTTGGGAACGAGCCAGTCGATGTAGGCGCGCTTCACTTCAATGCTCACGCCGTCCCCGCCCATGGAGAAGCCCTGGCCGGCGGCGTCGTTTTCACCGAGGTTACCCCAGTTGGTTTCGCCGATTTCAAAAGCCAACGTGCCCTTCAGGGCTTCGGAGACAATGAAGTCCATGTAGGTGCGCACGCGCTGGCGAGCCCAGAAGTCGCTCGAGCTGCCATCGGCGCCGTCATAGTCGCCTTTCTGGAGGGTGAAGTCCCAAGAGCCGGAAATGCGGACGTCAACGGCAAGGGCCGGCGCGGAAAGCGCCAGAACCAAAGCCAACGCCCCAAAGAGACGGAGAAACTGTTTCATGATGATCTTCCTTCTTTTGTAGTACCTGCGCTGGTGCGCATGAAGCCGAGGTTTGGAGGAATGCTTTTCGGAGAAGCGCGTTCACCAAAAAGCGATGAACGGGTAATCCCGCGCCAAAGCCATGCGGGCTTAATGATAATGATTATACGTATCGCCCGCTAGAAAGGACAGTAGCTTATCCGGCAAGAGGGTGCAAGGAAAAAGTGCCAGAAAAAAAGAAAATACTTTCAATTTATTTTAATAATATGTTTATTTTTAAGCTGTTATGAAAGAGAGGGCGGGCGCGGATAAAATATCTAACACTTTATTTGGTTGTCTATAATTGAACAAAAACAGTTATACTTTCCCTCCTTACGTCTTGCCCGCGTTCCGCCAGGTGACCTTGAGCTGCCGCGCCAGGCGCCGGACATAGCCATCTTTCACCGCCGGCCGCTCGCTTTCCGGATAACTGAAAAATCCTTCGCCCGTCTTCAGGCCCAGCTTGCGCGCCTTCACCAGGCGGCGCAGCACGGCCGGCGCTTCGCCGGAATTGTCCAGCTCTTTCATCAGGCTGTCGCAAATGGCGTGCACAATGTCCAGCCCGGTCATGTCCAGCATGGTGATCGGCCCTGTGGTGGCCCAGCGCAGGGCTGGGCCAAAGGTCAACACCTTATTTAAATCCTCGGCGTCCGCCACGTCGTTCTCCAACTGCCACAGCAGCTCGCGCCACAAGGCCATCTGGATGCGGTTGCCGGAAAGGCCCGCCACTTCTTTCTTAATGCGCACCGGCACTTTGCCGATGCTTTCATAAAACGTCCGCATCTCCGCCATCAGCCCCTCGTCCGTTTCCGGCAGCGACAAGAGCTCCACCAGCGGCATAATCTCCGGCGGATTGAAATAATGCGCCATGAGCGAGCGCTTGCGTCGCTCCGGCCCCAACACCGCGCAAATATCCGAAAGCCGCAAGCCTGAACTGTTCGTAATAAACACCGCATTCGCCGGCGCCATTCTGTCGGCCTTGCCCATCACCTCATGCTTCACCGCCAGCGCCTCGGGCAGGGCCTCGATCACCGCGTCCACACCCGCCACCGCCTCGGCCATGTCCGTAAACGTGGCAATGCGCGCCTTCACCCCGTCCACCTGGCCTTCCTCCATTCCCCCTTCCTCGCAGAACACCCGCAGGCTGATATCAATATTCGCCAGGCCGCGCCGCAGCATCTCCGCGTTCACATCCATCAGCCGCACCGCAATCCCGCTCCGGGCAAAATCCAGCGCCAGTCCGTAGCCCATGGTGCCGGCGCCCAGTACCGCAATCGTTTTGATCATTGCCGTCCTCGTGGTTGAAAAAAGATGACTCCGGCGGCCAAAGGGCCATTGTTCCTTTGGAAACCCCTGTATTTTTTCGATCCGTTTACACGGTTTATGAGAACTTTGCACGCTGTCCGTGCGTGGGCTCCTGTGGCCCCAATCGGGTGTCTCGGCCCTGGTTGGGTGTCTCGGGGCGCCGTCCTCTTGAGGAAACCCGCGTTTCCACCCTAACCTGAGTTGCGCGACAATCGGGAGGCGGCAACGGCCAAAGGCAAAAAGTGACGGCACTGGATTTGCCGCCTACGCGGGAATGGCATACCGGAATGGGCCGGGGCTCCCGCTTTTTAAGCAAGGGCTTTATGACTCCCGCCGACAGAGCGGAAAAGGCGGTGAAGCGCGGCGCGCTTCCTCATGCCGTCATGCTCGCGCGGGGGGAAGCCAAGAGAGCGGTCACTTGGCTTTCCGCTTTTGCCGGAAGCCACGTCCGGTCAGAAGGCAAAAGCCGCCCGGCCCGGCGATACGCTGCGTTTTGTGGAAACAAGCGTTTCCTCTCGGGGGTATGAACAAGAAATGCTCCCCCATATGGGGTTCCAAGCGGCCACGGCCCCTTGGCCGCCGGAGGCGTGCATTTACTCTTCCGTCTCAATCACCCGGCCTCCGGGGGCGCTGCCTTTCATTTACGCCTTCGCCTTTCCAAAACCGGGGATGGCGAAGTGTTTTTCCAGCCAGTGGAGGAAGGCGGTGGCGATGCTGGTGAGAACCAGGTAGTAGCAGCCGAGGGTGAGGAAAACTTCGGTGTAGCGGTAGGAGCGGCCGGCCACGATCTGGGCTTCGCCGGTCAGTTCCAGACAGGAGATGGCGGAGGCCAGGGAGGAGTATTTAATCAGGTAGATGATTTCGTTGCCGCAGCCGGGCAGGGCGCGGCGCATGGCCTGGGGGATGACGATGGACCAGGTGAGGCGCCAGGTGGAAAAGCCGAGGGCCTGGGCCGCGCGCACCTGGCCCTGGCGGATGGAGAGCAGGGCTCCCCGGATGTATTCGGAGTGGTAGGCGGCGCTGCACAGGGTGAAGCCGATCACGGCCGCGCCGAAAGGCTCGAACAGAAAGAACTGGCGGAAAATTTCCTGACTGTAGCGCAGGTCGGCCGGGAGAATGGAGGTGATGAGGGAGACCAGGGAATCGAGGCCGATGCCGATCTTGGGCAGGCAGTTGTAGATGAAGAAGAGCTGGACGATCAAGGGAACGCCCCGGAACAGGGCGGTATAGCCGTTGCCGAGGCGCCGCAGGCGGGGCGAGCCGTATACGCGCAGGGCGCCGAGGCCCACGCCGCCGAAAAAGCCGAGGATGGCCGAGGGCGCGATCAGCATGCAGGAGACCCACAGGCCCCGGTTCAGGGTGGGGAAGATGCGCTCCAGGAAGAAGTTGGCGTCAAGCCCCAGGCTCTGCAACAGGTTGATCATGTGCGGGATTCCTGGCTGGAGGAAGTTTCAACGGCCGCGCCGCCGAGGGCGGCGCAGAAGTCGCGTGTGCGGGTTTTGCCGCCAAGTAGATCGTCGGGCCTGCCCTGTTCGATGATTTCGCCGTGTTCCATGAAAAGGATTTCGTCGGCCAGGGCGCGGGCGAAATCCATCTGGTGCGTGGCCATGAGCATGGTCATGCCGCCGGCCGAAAGATCGCGGATAACCGCCAGCACTTCGCCCACCAGCTCGGGGTCGAGGGCCGAGGTCGGCTCGTCCAGGAGCATGGCGATGGGGTCCATGGCCAGGGCGCGGGCGATGGCCACGCGCTGCTTCTGGCCGCCGGACAGTTCGGCCGGGTAGAGGCCGCCGCGTCCGCCCAGGCCCACGCGGGCCAGTTCGGCGTCCGCCCGCCGGTCGGCGTCTTTTCTGGAGAGCCCGAGCACTTTTTTCAGGGCAACGGCCACATTGTCGCGCGCGGTCAGGTGGTCGAACAGGTTGAAATCCTGGAAGATCATGCCCACCTGGCGGCGAAAGCGGGAAAGCCCGGCCTTGTCGCGCGGGTCGGCCAGCCGGCCGTTCAGGCGCACTTCGCCCTCGTCGGGCGGGATCAGATAGTTGACGCACTGTAAAAGCGTGCTTTTACCGCCGCCGGAGGGGCCGATCAGCACCTTCATCTCGCCCCGGCCCAGGGAAAGCGAGACGTTGTTTAAAATGCGGCGGCCGCCGAGCGTCTTGCCGATGCCGGCCAGGCTGAGCACCGGCGGGGCGTCGGCCGGAAAGGGAATTTCTTTGGATGCGTCGTCTGTCATGGGTTACCCTGCGGCATAGCCGGGAATGCGCACCTTTTTTTCCAGACGGTGCAACAGTTTCAGCCCGATAGAGGTGATCACGAAATAGAGCACGCCGGCCAGCGCGTAAAAGGCGAGGTGCTCATAGGTGCGCGAGGCGGCGAAGTGCGTGCGGGCCATAATTTCCTGCGCCCCGCCCAGCAGGAAGACCAGGGCGGAGTCTTTCAGCAGGATGGAATACTCGTTGGTCCAGCCGGGAATGGCCAGCCGTAGGGCTTGCGGCAGGATGATGAAACATACGGCCTGCAAATCCCGCATGCCCAGAGCGCGGGCGGCTCGCAACTGCCCCTGCGGCAGGGAAAGAATGGCGCCCCGGAATATTTGCGACTGGTAGGCCGCGCTGGCCAGCCCCAGCACCAGGCAGGAGGCGGAAAAGGCGGAAATGTCGTAGCCGACCAGTCCGGAGAGCGTATAGTAGAATAGAAACAGCAGGACCAGAATGGGCGTGCCCCGGAAAAACCAGATGTAAAAGCCCACGGGCGCGCGGCCAAGCCAGCCGCCATAAACCTGGGCCACGGCCAACGGCACGCCGAGCACAAAGCCGATGGCGAGGGCGCAGAGCACCGTGACCACAGTCACGGCGCAGCCGCCCAGAATATGGGGCAGTGACTCAAGGACCGTATACAGCGTTTGGAGCATTGGTCAGCGCATTATCCGGGGGCAGGGTAAAAGATTCGGAAAAGGAGCGGGGGCGAACGGCCGCCCCCGCGAAACCCGCGTGTTCCGGCCGGGGCTACTTGCCCTGCACCTGGTACTTGGCCTTCAATTCTTCCCAGTAGGGGTCGCTCTTCAGCAGTTTATAGCCTTCGTTGATCAGCTTGGCCAGTTCCGTGTCTTCCTTGCGCATGGCCACGCCGAACTCGTCCTTGTCCGCGAACTGGCCGATGAGCTTCACCGGCTTCCCGGCTTTGTTGATGGCGTCCTCGGCCGGGGCCTGATCCAGGCCCACGGCGTCCACGCGGCCGTTCACCAGGTCTTCCACGGCCATGGGGCCGGAATCATAATAGCGCAGTTCATAATTCCACTTGTTCTTGTCGCGGTTTTCGGCCAGCCACTCGGCTTCGTTGGTGCCGCGCTGCACGCCCAACTTCTTGTTGCCCGTAAACACCTGTTCGGGGGTCAAATTGCTTTTGTCGCGCACCAGCAGCACCTTCACCATGGTGAAGTAAGGATCGGAAAAATTCACCTGCTGTAGGCGCTCGGGCGAAATGCTCATGCCGGAGCAGACCATGTCAATCTTCTTGGCCAGCAGGTCCGGGATGATCGTGTTCCAGTCCATGGGCTTATGAGTGACCGTGAAGCCCATTTTTTTGGCGATCCAGTTCATGGAATCCACGTCAAAGCCCGTCGGCTTGCCGTCTTTGCCGACAAAGGCGAACGGCGGATAGTTAGCGTCAATGCCGTTGACATACGCCTTTTCAGCCGCAAAGGCCGCCCCGGTGAAGAGCGCGAACGCCAATGCGGCGAGCGCCAGAATCGAGAACCATTTACGCATGGAAGTCTCCTTGGAGGTATGAATGGGCGCGGCGGAAAAAACGAAACGCCGCGAAATAACCGTATTACGTTTCGCTATCAGAAAGGAGACAACGAGGCAAGACACGAGGGGAAAAGGGGCGCTGCCCCTCGAAGCGCCGGAGATCCATGAAAGGCGGCGGATAGGGATAAAAACAAGGTCTCCCCCCTGCCGGGGTTTCCAGGGGAGGCCCCCCCTTGGGCGCCGGAGGCGTTCTTATTCCGGGTTTCTCAGCACCTCGAGGACTTCGACGCGTGAGGCTTCCCAGGCCGGGTAGGCGCCGGCGGCCAGGCCGATGGCGGCGGAAGCGAGGCAGGCGCCGACGATGATCCAGGGGATGTAGAGGTAGGGGAAGGCGCCGATGCGGTAGACGGCGGTGATGATGCCCAGGGCGGCAATCACGCCGGTCGTGCCGCCGATGCCGGACATGATCCCGGCTTCGGCCAGGAACTGGCGCATGATGGTTTTGCGGCTGGCGCCCACGGCGCGGCGCACGCCGATTTCCAGGCGGCGGGCGCGTACCAGGAGGATCATGATGGAGAGAATGCCCAGCGCGCCCACGGCGAAGGAGATGACGGAGGAGAGCACGCCGAGCATCCAGACCAGTTCCAGGGCCTGATTGCGCAGGCGTGAGGCGTCGCGGCTGGAGAGCACGCTGAAGTCGTCGAGCTTGGGCGGGACAATGTGGTGGCGCTCGCGCAGAATCCGGGTGATCTCGGCAATGGCCCCGCGTTCGGTCAGGTCGGGATTGGGGGAATTGTGCAGGTTCATGTACACGCCGCTGATCCAGTCCTGGTTGGATAGGCGGCGCATATAGGTGGACAGGGGCACGTAGTCCTGTTCGTCGAGGGTGGTGCCGGTAAGGTCGCGCCCTTGTTCGACGACCACGCCGATAATGGTGAAGGGCGCGCCGCGGAAGAGCGCCTGCTTGCCCACGGCGTTTTCGGCCCGGCGGAACAGGCGGGTGGCGATGGAATAGCCGAGAACGCAGACGCGGGCGCGTTCGGCTTCCTCCGCCTCGGTATAAAAGCGGCCGGCCAGAAGCTCCAGCAGGCGCACACGGGCGTAAGCGGGCGGCGAACCGATCAAGCGGGAGTTGGTGGTCAGGTTGCCGACGCGCACGGATCGGCTGCCCTGACAGTAAGGCACGCCCTGGCGCACTTGCGGCACTTGAGTGAGGATGACGTGGGCATCCTCCAGGGTGAAGGTGATGGTGCCGCCGGTGATGCGGGCCGTGCCTTCGCGCCGGAAGCTCGCCTGGCCGGAGGCGGCCTGGAGCAGGTTCGGCCCGAGGCGCTGGATTTCAAGATCCGCCTTGGCGGACATGGCGCGGGTAATGTGCAGCACGGCGGTCAGGGCCAGAGCGCCGAGAAAGACGCCGAGCATGGCCAAAATCGTGCGCAGCCGGTGTTGGGCGAGCGAGCGCAGGGTCATGCCGAGGCTCTGGCGGAGGCGCGGCATCACTGGCCTCCGCGCAGGGCCTGGATGGGGTCGAGCGCCGCCGCCTGGCGCGCCGGGCGCAGGCCGAAGACGATGCCCACCAGCAAGGCGGCCGCCAGGGCGAAGATAAAGACCCGCCAGGACAGGGCCATTTCAATCAGGCCCAGGGTGGAGAAAATCTGGCCGCCGACGGCGCCCAGCACAATGCCGCCGCCGGCCCCGAGCAGGGTCAGGCCCACGGCTTCAAAGAGGAATTGGCGTAGAATGGCCCGGTTGTTCGCGCCCATGGCTTTGCGCAGGCCGATTTCCGTACGCCGCTCCTGCACCGAAAGATAGAAGAGGTTGGCCAGGACAAAACCGCCCACCACCATGGCGGCCGCGGCGGTGACGCCCAGAAAGAGCACCAGGCCGCCCTTGAGCATGGTCAGGAACTGCTGGATTTCCTTGGCGGAAATGACAGTGAAGTCGTCCGGCTGGTCCGGGGCCAGGCGGTGCTGGTCGCGCAGCAGGGAGATCAGGTCCGCTATGCCCGCGTCGATCTGGTTGATGTCGGAAAATTTGATGCGCAGCATGTTGGCGTAGCGACGGTTCATGTTGAAACGCTGGATCATCGTGGTGTAGGGGATGATCAGGCGGTCGTCCATACTCGAACCGCCGCCGGCCAGACCTCGGTACTGAAGAACGCCGATGACGGTGATTGGAAAATTGTTCAGGAGTATGACCTTGCCGATGGGCGAATCGTCCTTGAACAGGGTGCGGGCCGTTTCGTCGCCGATAATGCCCACGCGGCCGCCCTGGCTTACGTCCGCCTCGCTCAGGTCGCGGCCCTGGGAGAGCGGCCAGTTCCATGCCTCGGCATAGTTGGCGGTGGCGCCTTCCAGCGCGGGCAGATCGTAGTTCACGGCCCCGTATTTCAGGCGCACGTTCCCGCGCCAGCCTTGCGGAACCACCAGGTAGACGCCGGGCAGAGAGGCGCGGACGCGCGCGGCGTCATCAAAGGTCAGGGTGCGCGAGCGCTGGCCCACGGCGCGCTGGTAAATATTGCCGCCAATGACCATGACCGCGTCCGGCCCGAACATGTCGGTCAGTTCGTCCGCCTTGCGCGAAGCTCCTTCCACCGCCGCCACGATAATGGTCAGCGAAGCGATGCCGAGCGAGACCGCCGCGATCACGAAAATGCTGCGCAGGCGATAGGCGGCCAGTGCGGCCAGTGCTATGCGGGCGGCGCGCCACAGGGGCACAAGCGCGCCCATTCCCGAAAAGAGTGAGCGACGGCCGGCGTTCACGCGGAATCCCGCGCCGAAGCGGCGTTCAGTCCGGCGTCAGGCCCGATGTCTGATTCGGCGTCCGGCTCGACGGCGCCGCCGACATCCACGATTTCGCCGTCTTTAAGATGGATGCGCCGCCGGGCTCGCGAAGCGGTCATTTCGTCATGCGTGACCACCACAATGGTCTTGCCGGACTCGTTGATTTGGCAGAACAGGTCGAGAATGTCGCCGCTGGTGGTGGAATCAAGCTGGCCCGTGGGCTCGTCCGCCAGCAGCAGGGCCGGATCGTTCAACAGGGCGCGGGCCAGGGCCACCCGCTGCTGCTGGCCGCCGGAAAGACGCGCGGGGGTGAATTCCATGCGGTCGCCCAGGCCCACGCGTTCCAGCAGTTCCTGGGCGCGTTCGCGTACCTGGCGGCCGGGCGTGGCGCTGTAAAGGCCGGGGAGCATCACGTTGTCCAGGGCCGTGGCGTAGGGGATCAAGTAAAAATTCTGGAAGACGAATCCGGTCAACTGGTTGCGCGCCTGGGACAGGGCGTCATCATCCAGGCCGGAAACATCGTGACCGTCCAGAACATAGCGGCCGGCCGTGGGCCGGTCGAGCAGGCCGAGAATTTGCAGCAGCGTTGATTTGCCCGAACCGGAAGGGCCCTGGATGGCCACGAATTCGCCCCGGCCGATGGAGAGGGTCAGGCCGCGCAGCACGCGCACGGGCAGGCCGCCCTGCTGGAAGGTCCGTTCAATGTCCGTCATCGCGATGACCGGGCCGCCGTCCAGGCCATTGCCCGGCCCGACGCACTGGGTGACGGCTTTTGCCGCGCTCATCGCATGTTCCCGGGCATGGTGACGGTGGTGGCAACCACCAGGCGGGTGGCCACCACGTCGCCCTCGCTCACGCCGCCCAGCACCTCGCTGCGTTCCGCGCCCTGCAAGCCGAGCCGCGGCGACGCGGTCCGCCACGAGCCGTCCGGCTGGCGGACGTAGACCACCTGCTCGCCGTCCACCCATTTCAGGGCGTTGTTGGGCAGGCTTACGACATTTTCCTTCACTTCCACCACAATGCGGCACTGCGTGGTCATTTCCGGCCGCAGAAAGGCGGCCGTGTCCTTATCGACTTTCACCAGGGCTCGAAAGTAGACGATATTGTCGCGTACTTCAGGCTCGGGATAAATCTGGTCCACCGAGCCGGAAAATACCTTGCCGGGCAGGGAATCCACATTGTATTCCACAGCCATGCCCTGGCGCACCTGGCCGACGTCCGTTTCATCCACGTAGATCCACATTTCCAGACGCAGAGGGTCGATCACGGTGATCAGGTTCGCCACCTGGAAGCCGGCCACCACGGTTTCGCCTTCCTGGGCCGCAACCTGGCTGACCACGCCGTCCATGGGGCTGACAATCTTGGTGTAGGACAAACGGATGCGCACCGCTTCGAGCTCGGCCTTGGCCTGGGCCAGGGAATCTTCCGCGATGCGCACGTTCAGCGTGTATTCCGCGCGCAGCCGCTCCAGGGTGGCTTTGGCCGCCTTCTGGGCGTTGACCTTGGTTTCGTAAAGCTGAGTGGCTTCGTCCAGGCTGTTGCGCGCGTCCAGATCCTGCTCGACCAGTATGCGCCGCCGGTTCAGGTTGACCTTGGCGTAGTCGGCCTCGGCCGCCGCGGCCTCCAGCTTGGCTTCCGCTTCCTTGATCTGGAGCGGGTAACTCTGCCGCGTTCTGGCCAGTTCCGATTCCGCGCTCTGCACCCCGGCTTCGCCCTGGGCGATCTGGGCGCGCAGTTCGCGGTCGTCGATTTCCGCGATAATCTGTCCCCGTGTGACCGTATCGCCCACGCGCACGTGCATGACGCGGATCACGCCGGTGGCGCGGGTGCCGGTCTTCACCGCCGCGCCCACCTGGGACTTGACGATGCCTGTGGCGCTCAAGAGCTTGCGCACCGTGCCGCGCTCGACCGGGGCGCTCTGCGCCACCTGCGGGCCGGTCTGTTTCGGCTTGAGCATCTGCCAGGCGGCGAGAGCGGCAACGACCAGCACCGCCAGGATCAGCAGGTTGCGTTTACGGAAAAGCTTCATATGTCGTCCCTTGCCGTCTGAACACGGGCGTCCGTCGGCTCGGCAAACGGTCTTATTCCTTTTTTTCTTCCGCCGGCAGGCTGAGCGGCGCGTCGCCGTTCAGGGCGATATGCACCGCCCGCACGCCCAGGCCGGCCACGGGAAGCGGCAGCCGGGCGCGGTCAAGCTTCAGGTTTTCGCCGCTGAACATGTCCGTCAGCGTCACCCGGTCGCGCGCCGCTTCCAGGCCGGGCACCAGGCTGAGGTTCAGGTATTCGGCGCTGCTCGCCTTGTTGAAATTGGTCACCGCCAGCACATACCCGCCTCTTTCCAGCTTGGTGAGCAGGGCAACGCAGCCCTTGCCCCGGCTGGGGATGCGCGCCGTCAGGCTGCCTTCGCCGATGCGGCTCAGTTCTCGCGCCTGGATGATGCGGTGGGTCATGGCCAGGTAGGAGTCGGACTGGAAGATCTGCACCATGGGCGGCTCGTAGGCCACCGGGGTAGTGGGCACGCCCAGACGGGTGACGCCGGTGGAGCGGAAGGTCTTGCCCAGGCTGTAGGAGCCGCGCGCGGTCTGGTTCACGTCCCATTGATCCGGCGAATCCGACAGCACGCGCCAGGGCAGGGGCAGCGCGCCCACCAGATCCTGGCCGGAAAGCTGGAGCAGGCCGGGCTGCATGGCCTTGAAAAAGGTCAGGGCCACGTGCCCGTCGCGGATAAGCGCCTGCGCTTCGGGCCGTTTGGCGGCCGTGGGCTCGACGCCGGCGGCCAGCGCGGCCAGGCCCGCCCCGGAAAGGGGCAAGGTATCCTTCAGCGGGCGCGGGAAGACGCTGATCCAGATCGCCGCCGCCTCGCGCATGGCTTTTTGCAGATCCAGGCGCTGCTGGGCGGCCGAAACGCCGCCCGAGCCGGGCAGCGACTGCGTGCCCAGGAAGGCCAGGTGGGGCAGGGCATAGCTGATGCCTTCCTGATCCGCCCCGGCGTGGACCAGGCGCCGGAAATCCAGGCCCTGGGCCAACGCTTCGTCAAGCATGGAGCGCAAAAGCTGCACATCCCCGGTCAGCAAGGCGTGCTCGGCGGCCGGGCTGGTGACCGAGTCGGCCGCGAATTCCACGGCCTGGTCCAGCAGGAGTTTGAGCACGGGTATGGGGAATTCCTCGCGCAGCACGCTGCGGCCGCCGTAGCGACGGACCTCCCGCCCGAGGGAACAGGCGGCGGTGATGCCCGGCTCGCCCGAGGCGGCGGGCGACTGCGCGCCCCGGGCCACGGCGTCCAGGCCGAGCATGGGCTCAATGCGCAGGCCGGTCAGGGAGAAGCCGTTCATGCCCACTTGCTGGATGAGGGAGGCGGATAAAATCTGCCGGGCTCCGGCCGAGGGGTCATCCCAGTTCAGCACCGGTCGGTCGGGCGTATTGCTGAAACAGTAGACCCAGCGCCGGGTGAAACCGTCGCTGCACAATACTTCGCCGGTGGCCGCCCAGCCGGCCAGGCTGGTCCAGGGCATTGAGTCGCGCGCCAGAGCCGCCGGCATGTAGCCGGCCTTGGCCAGAGTCTCGATCTGCGGGGCT
>JAVBVM010000181.1:0-8403 GCA_031554295.1 Desulfovibrionaceae bacterium
GAAGGCATTGCCGGGCTGGAAGTGAATATTTCCTGCCCGAACGTGTCCGAGGGCGGGCTGTGTTTCGGGCAAGACCCGCGCATGGCCGCCCGGGCGGTCAGCGCCGTGCGGAACGCCGCGCCCGGCAAGTTCGTCATCGCCAAGCTGACGCCGAACGTCACGGATATCACGTCCATTGCCCTGGCGGCCGAGGCGGCCGGGGCGGACGCCCTGGCCTGCATCAACACCCTGTCCGGCATGGCCGTGGATATCCGCACGCGCAAGCCGCTGCTGGCCAACGTGGTGGGCGGACTTTCCGGCCCGGCCATCAAGCCGGTGGCCCTGCGCTGCGTCTGGCAGGCCACGCGGGCCGTGAGCATCCCGGTGATCGGCATCGGCGGGATCATGCGGGCTGAGGACGTGCTGGAATTCATCCTGGTAGGGGCCTCCGCCGTGCAGGTGGGCACCCTGAACTTCGTGCGGCCGGACCTGGCCTTCCGCCTGCCCGGCGAGGTGGCGGCCCTGTGCGCCAAGCTCGGTATTGAGTCCCTGGATTCCCTGCGCGGGACGTTGATCGTCCCGGGAAACTGACGACTGACGGCGGGAGCAGGGAGGGGGTTTTCGGAACAGAGTCTGGCGGCGGGGTCAGCCGCCGCGCGTTCCGGTCTGATTCGAATTCCAATAAATAAAATTTGAAGCAAATTTTGTTTAGAATTTGGAATAATGAGTGTTCTGAAAAAGGGGGAGAAGAATGATTGCGTTTCTGACAGGCCCCATGTTTGTGATCGCTCTGCTGGTGTTCGTGCTGGGCATGCTCGGCCGGATCGTCTGGTACGTCCTGGGGTTGAATTGGCGTTTGGACCGGGTTGCCTATAAGCCCTTTTTTTCCTTTGGCCTGAAAGGGGGGCTGCATTCGGCCGTGAAGTGGCTGATTCCCTTTGCCACGGACGGTTGGCGCAGGAACCCCCTGCTGGCGGCGGCCACCTTTGTTTTCCACCTCGGCGCGGTGTTGGTGCCGTTGTTCCTGGTCGGGCACGCGGTAATCATGCGCAGCGTGTTCGGGCTCAGCCTGCCGGCTTTGCCCATGTGGCTGGCGGATATTCTGACCATTCTGATCATGGTTGGCCTGGTGGTGTTCGCCCTGCGCCGGCTGTTCCTTCCGCAGGTGCGGGCCTTGAGCACGGCGGCGGATTGGGTTCTGCTGCTGCTGGTCGCCATGCCTGTGGTCAGCGGCTTTGTGGCGGCGCATAGCGGCATGGAGGCGGAAGGCGCGTACATCGCGCACCTGATCACGGGCAACCTGTTCCTGGTGGTCGCGCCCTTCACCAAGTTCGCGCACATTGTTTTGTATTTCCTGTCGCGCATCCAGATTGGGATGGATTTCGCCATCAAGCGCGGCGGCGGCACGCGCGGCGCGTCTTTCCCCTGGTAATCGCCGTTTTCGCAAGACTCGCGGGATTTCCGCGGGCGGGTTTGCCCGCCGTCAAGCGAAAACCTCAAGCATAAAATGCTATAAGGAGCAGAGGTATGCCGGAAGGTCTCTACTGCAACAGGCGCCCGATCACGGACAAGGAAGGCTTGCAGCATTTGCTGTCCGATAAGGGCGGGGTGAATTATTATAAGGAGATGGAAGATCTGGAGGTGGACCGCGAGGCCCTGTGGGCCGCCATGCAAAAGAGCATGGGCTCGCGCACCAAAACCTGGTTGTCCATATGCGCGCGCTGCGGCATGTGCGCCGAAAGCTGCCATTTTTATCTGGCCAACAATAAAGATCCCAAGCAGGTGCCGGCGCGGAAAATTCAGTCCACGCTGGGCGTAATGCTGCGCAAGAAGGGCCAGGTCGACACCAAATTCATGATCGACGCCATGGAGACGGCCTGGGCCAAGTGCACCTGCTGTAACCGCTGCGCGGTGCACTGTCCGCACGGCATCGACACCGGCGTGATGATCAGCTACCTGCGCGGCCTCTTGTTCCAACAGGGCTTTGTGCCGTGGGAGCTGAAAATCGGCTCGGGCATGCACCGGGTGTACGGCGCGCAGATGGACGTGACCACCGAGGACTGGGTGGAGACCTGCGAATGGATGGTCGACGAAAACAGCGAGGAATGGCCGGGCCTGGAAATTCCCGTGGACAAGGAAGACGCGGACCTCATGTACGTGCTGAACGCGCGCGAGCCCAAGCACTATCCGGCTGACGTGGCTGAGGCGGCCATTCTCTTCCACCTGGCCGGCGAAAATTGGACCGTGCCCTCGGAAGGATGGGAACAGACGTCGCTCACCATGTTCGCGGGCGACTGGGAAGGCTGTAAGCAGAATGTGGAGCGCATCTACGGCGCGGTGGAGCGCCTGCGCCCCCGCCGCGTGGTCGGCACGGAGTGCGGGCACGCCCACCGCGCCACCGTGGTGGAAGGCCCGTATTGGGCGGGTCGGCCTGACGGCAAGCCGCCCGTGCCTTTCATCCACTTTGTGCAGTGGGTGGCCGAGGCCCTGCGTACCGGCAAGCTGAAAATCGACCCGGATAAAAAAATAAAGGAACCCTGCACCTTGCAGGATTCCTGCAACTACGTGCGCAACCACGGCCTGGCTTCGGTCACGCGCGAGATCATGAGCTATATCGCGGAGGATTTTCGCGAAATGGCCCCCCGGAAGGACAACAACTTCTGTTGCGGCGGCGGCGGCGGCCTGAACGGCATCGGGCGCTACCGCAAGCAGCGCAACGCGGCTCTGCTGGTCAAGCGCGACCAGATTCTGGCCACGGGCGCCAAACTGGTCATCTCTCCCTGCCACAACTGCTGGGACGCCATCCGGGACATGGAAGAAGAATACCACATGGGCATCAAGTGGAGCTTCCTGAAGCCCCTCCTGATCAGCATGGTCGTTGTGCCGGAGCATTTAAAGCCGCGTGACGAAGAAGAGGGTGCCGGAGAGGATGAAGCCGGCGCCGAGGAGTAAGCCATGCTGATCCGGCCGGAGCGTCCGGCCGACTATGGCTTGATCTATGATTTGGTGAAGACCGCCTTTGCCACCGCCAAGGTCAGCGATGGCGACGAGCAGGATTTCGTCGAGCGGCTGCGAAGCGGCCCGGGCTATATCCCGGAGTTGGCCCTGGTGGCCGAGGAGGCGGGAAGGCTGATCGGCCACGCCATGTTGACGAAAATTCCCCTGTTCCCGGCCGGGCCCGGGCAGGCGAAAGAGGAAACGGTCCTGTTGCTCGCGCCGCTCTGCGTGCGGCTGGAAGACCGGGACAAGGGCGTGGGCGCGGCCCTGGCGAACGGAGCTTTCGCGCGCGCCCGCGCCCTGGGCTTCTCCGCCGTCTTTCTGGTGGGCGACCCGGCCTATTATGGGCGCTTCGGCTTTACGGCTGTGAATGCCTTCGGGATCCGGCACGGGATGGACATCCCGGATCAATACGTCCTGGCCTGCGAGCTGGCCCCCGGCGCGCTCGCGGCCGCGGCCGGCGGCCTGGTGAGGATTATGTGAGCTTTATGGAAATCAGCGCGGCGCTCAGCCGTTCCCGGCCTGGTCCCCCCGCGGGGCCGGGCCGGTCTTTTTCTGAAGGAAATCGTTCAGGGTCTGGTACAGATCGGCCACGTCAATGGGCTTGGAAATGTGCCCGTTCATGCCCAGGGCCAGGCAGCGTTCCCGCTCCTCGTTCAGGGCGTGCGCGGTCATGGCGATGATCGGCAGGTCGTCGTGCGCGAAGTTGGCGCGAATGCGCCGGGCCGCTTCATAGCCGTCCAGCACGGGCATTTGCAGGTCCATCAGCACCAGGTCAAAGGCCGGCTTTTTACCAGCGTCCGCGGCTTCCTCAATGCGTTGCAGCGCCTCCGCGCCGTTGGCCGCGGTGATTGGCTCTATGCCCGCCGTGCGCAGCAGCTCGACGGCGATTTCCGTATTGATCGGATTGTCCTCGACCAGCAGCACGCGAGCGCCGGCCAGAGAGGGCGCCGGGAGTTGCTCCCCCGTGGCTCTTTCAAGGG
This sequence comes from Desulfovibrionaceae bacterium, assembly GCA_031554295.1. Lineage (GTDB taxonomy): Bacteria > Desulfobacterota > Desulfovibrionia > Desulfovibrionales > Desulfovibrionaceae > JAVBVM01. The sequence continues at coordinate 3,960 of JAVBVM010000181.1, forward strand.
GCGCGGCCATTTCGCCGAATCGGTCCTGGACGGCGTGATCCAGGCCGAACACGCAGGAAAAGGTCATGGTCGTGCCCGCGCCCAATTCGCTGCGCACGGAGATTTCCCCGCCCATCAGCGTGATCAGGCTTTTGGTGATGGCCAGGCCAAGCCCGGTGCCGCCGTATTTGCGCGTCACCGAGCTGTCCGCCTGGGCAAAGGCGGCGAAAATGTCCGCGGTCTGTTCCGGGCTCATGCCGATGCCGGTGTCGGTGATGCTGAACTGTAGAGTGGTGGAGTCTTCGCTCCGCGCCAGCTCATGGATGCGCAGGCTGACTGAGCCGTGGTCGGTAAACTTGAAGGAATTGCCCACGATATTGAGGAAAATCTGCCGGAGCCGGTGCGGATCCCCCACCAGGGCGGTCGTGCCGGGGGGCGGTGAGTCGATATCCAGGGACACGCCGCTTTCGGCCGAGCGCTGCTGGAAGATCGTTCTGATATCGTTGAGCACTGTGGGGAGGCTGAAGGAAGTATGCTCAATGGTCATTTTTCCGGCCTCGACCTTGGAGAAGTCAAGAATGTCGTTGATAATGCCGAGCAGCGCCGTGGCCGAGGAATGCACCTTGGCCGCGTAGTCGCGCTGCCTCTCATCCAGGTTCGTGCGCAGCAGCAGGTGGGTGAGCCCGGTGACGGCGTTCATGGGGGTGCGGATCTCATGGCTCATATTGGCCAGAAATTCGCTTTTGGCCCGGCTGGCCTGTTCCGCCGCCTCAATGCGCCTTTGCAGGGTGAGAATGACGGTGCGCAGCGCCTGCGCCAGTTCGGCCGTTTCCCCTGTGCCTTTGACGGCCAGCAGGCGCCGGAGTTCAGTCCGCTTTATTTCCGAAAGCTCATGCTCGCCGCTGGAAATGATTTTGGACGCTTCGACCAGTTTTTCCATGGGCCGGACAATGGAGCGGGCCAGCAGGGTGATGACGAGCAGGGTAATGGCGAAAATCACCCCGGCGCACAGCAGCATCAGGCGCAAGATGGCGTAAGGCGATTTCATCAGCTCCGCCCGGTCGAAAACCACGGCCAGTTTCCAGCCGAGGCTCGGGGTGGTGTGCGTGACGATGTATTTTTCTTCCCCGTTTTCAGTGGTGGTGAAAAAGCTGCCGTCCGGCCGGGCGGCCAGCCTCTTCCAGGCTTCGGCATAATCCGCCCGGACCTGGGTGTAAGCGTCCATGTGGCTGTCGGCGAGCACCTGGCCGTCGGCGGTCATGGTTATGAGATAGCCGGTCTCCAGAATCCGCCGGGTGTCGAGGTGGGCGGTCAGGCTTTCCAGGCTGTAGTCCACCCCGAGCACGCCCAGCAGGTTGCCGTCCAGATCGTAGGTGCGCACCAGGATGCTGCAGACCATGCCGCCGCCCGAGGTGATGTAGGGCGAAGTGTAGGTGACCTGGCGGCCGCTGTTCATGGCCTCCTTGAACCAGGAGCGCTTCCGGGGATCGTAGTGGGCGTATTTGATGTGCCCTTCCGGCGCCTGGGTGTACTGGCCGTCGACGTTGGCCATGAAGATCAGGCCGTAATTGGTGTTGGAGCGCGCCACCCGGATGAACTCGTCGTAAATGCGCTGTTCATGGGGCGTATAGGAGCGGTAGTACAGGGTGCTTGTTTCCGTGGTGTCCAGGTAGCTGGAGAGTTTTCCCCGCGAGCCGCGCACCAGGGGGAGGTCGGCCAGATACTTGATGCTCATCAGGCCCGGTTCCATGAAGGTGTTGATGCGCTCTTCCACCCGCTCCAACTGGCTGACCGCCAGGGCGTGAAACGACTGTTCGGCCGAATCCCTCACAAAATAGAAGACGAAAGCGCAGACGCTGCCTAGGGCCAGCGCGAAGCAGATGAACACTGCAAGAATCAGACGGAGCCGAATGGGCATGCGGGCAATTCCCGGATCAGGTTGAAAAGGCGGAAGCCACTGCCGCCCTTTCTACCTGAAGCCGGGAATTCGGGCAATATCCCGCGCGAGTTTGTGCAATATTTCTTTATTATTGTTCAGCTTGTTACTGCTCGGCAATCACGCTGATGAAGATCAGCGGCTCGGCGCCGGTATTGGCCAGGCCGTGCGACTGCCCCTTGCGGGCGATGGTGATGTCGCCGGGCAGGGCGTCGTGCGTTTTGCCGTCCACGTCCGTGAAGGTGCCCTTGCCGGAGATGATGATGTAAATATCCTCGTTGGCCACATGCGTGTGCACGCCGATGGAGTCGCCGGGCTGTAAGGTGAGCCAGCCGATTTCCTTGACCGCGTGATCCTTGGGCGGCTGATCGCGCGTGAAGGAATATCTGCCGTGCAGTATGCCGTTGCCGCCGCCCACGCCGTTTTTATCCACAGCCGCCAGGGCGTCTTTTTTGTAAATGTCGGCGCGCGCCGTTTTGGCACAGAACAGAACGGCCAGGGTAAGGCCGACAAGCAGGGCAATGGACATCGAATACTCTCCTGTCGTTGAGGGTGCGAAAAGCAACAGCCGCTGACCGATAAAACTTTCTGGAATCATCCATCCATAGAACGTCTTCGCTCCCTTTGGCAACAGGAAGCTGCCGGGCGCGGCCGCCGCGCGCCGTCCGTATCTGGCTCCGCCCGAGCCCGCCCGGCCCGCGTGACGCGATCGCCTTGCGGGGAGATTTATGCTAGAACGCCTCAAGAGGAAACAAGCCATGCAGACCATACTGTTTGATCACGCCCGCGCCGCGCGTATCGGCCTGCCCGAGGCGGTATTCTGTCAGGGCAAGAGCGATGCGGCGCTCTGCGATCTGCTCCGGCGCTTCGGGCGCGGCTCGGGACAGGCGGTGCTGTTCACGCGTCTGGAGCCGGCGGTGTTTCAGCGCCTGCCGGAGGATGCGCGGTCCGGGGTGGACTACGACGAACTGTCACGCACGGCCTTTGGCGACCCCCTGCCGTCCCGGGAAAAGGGCAGCGTGGCCATTGTCTCGGCGGGCACGGCCGACGGACCGGTGGCCTGGGAAGCGGCGCGCTCCCTGGATTTTCTTGGCATTCGCCGCGCCATGTTCGAGGATTGCGGCGTGGCCGGTCTGTGGCGGCTGCTGGAGCGGATTGACGAGATCAACAGCCACACGGTGGTGATTATGGTGGCCGGCCTGGATGCGGCCCTGGCCTCGGTGCTTGGCGGCCTGTGCCCGAGGCCGCTGTTCGGCGTGCCCACGTCCGTGGGCTACGGTATGGCGGATCAGGGGCGTTCGGCCCTTTCCAGCATGCTGGTCACCTGCGCGCAGGGGATCGGCGTGATGAACATCGACAACGGCTACGGCGCGGCCTGCGCCGCGGCAAAGGTAATCAACCAGCTATGCATATGAAGAAAAGCGAGAACGGGCACGCGCATGACCATGCGCCCGACCACGACCATGAGCACGCGGCCGGGCGCGTCCATGACCACGCCCGCGAACATGGGCATGAACATGAGCACGGCCACTCCCACAGCCACGATCACGGGCACGGGCGCTGCCAGGGCCACGGGCATGCGCATGCGCACGATCCGGCCTGCGGGGGCTGCGGGGACAAGGCGGAGCGGCCGATCATCACCGTGCGCGCGGCATCCGGCCTTTCCGGCGATATGATCTTGGCCGGCCTGGCCTGCCTGGCGGACCTGGATGACGCCGCGCTGGACGCGCTGGTCGAGGAGCTGGGCATGCCGAACCTGGCCGGCAGTGTGCGCCTCGAGCGCCGTTTCGTGCAGGGCGTGGCCGGTTGGGGCTGCCGGGTCAGCCTGGACCCGGAGCATGCGCACCGGAGCTTGGGCGACATCAGCGCCTTGATCGGAAAAAGCGACATGGTGCCCGCCGCCAAGGAACTGGCGATTAACGCCTTTACCCTGTTGGCGGAGGCCGAGGCAAAGGTGCACGGAAAAAGGCCGGAGGACGTGCATTTTCACGAAGTGGGCGCGCTGGACAGCATTCTGGACATGTGCCTGGCGGCATCCATTTACGTGCGGCTGGAGCCGGCCCGCTTCGTATGCAGCCCTCTGCCCGTGGCCGACGGCGGCGTGCACTGCGCGCACGGCTGGCTGCCCACGCCCGCCCCGGCGGTGATGGAATTGCTGGAAGGCGTGCCGGTTTACGGCTTCCCCGGCCAGGGCGAAACAATCACGCCCACGGCCAGTGCCCTGCTCAGGGCCATGGGCGCGGAATTCGGCCCTTGGCCGGCCATGACCGTACACGCGCGCGCCCTGGTTTACGGCAGCCGCGTATTTGAGAACGCGCCCAACGGCGCGGTCTGGGCGCTGGGCGCGGCGGCTGAGGTTTCCTGAAGCGCGGGCGCGACAGCTTCAAACAGCCTGGAAAAAGTCTGGAATGAGACTTTTGCCGCCAGGGGCTGTTTCCAAATAGCGGATTTTATCCCAAGGACAAGAAAGGCGGGCCTTTTTGCTCCGGTCGCGGACAGGAGCACAAAGGCCCGCTTGACATGACCAGC
>JAVBVM010000096.1:0-3260 GCA_031554295.1 Desulfovibrionaceae bacterium
AGACTTTGCGGATTACATGCGCGGGCAGGGTCTTTTTCTTTTCGCCCAGTTGCAGTTCCACTTTGTGCTCAATGGGCAGGCCGTGGCAGTCCCAGCCCGGAATATACGGCGCCGCGAAGCCCTGCAGGTTTTTGGACTTGATGATGATGTCCTTCAAAATCTTGTTCAGGGCCGTGCCGATATGGATATTGCCGTTGGCATAGGGCGGGCCGTCATGCAGCACATACCGCCCCTTCTTGCCGGAAGCCGCGAGCATCTTCCCGTAGACGTCCTGTTCCCGCCAGCGGGCCAGGGTTTCCGGCTCGCGCTGCGCCAGGTTGGCTTTCATGGGAAATTCGGTCTCGGGCAGGTGCAGGGTATTCTTATAGTCAGCCACAAAAACTCCGTCAGGATATGTCTTTTTTCTTTTTTCAACGCTGAACTGAAGACTTTTAGCCATGTGGCCGGAGATGTCAACCCGGAGCGGATGAATGAAAAGCCGGGCCATTGGCGGCCGGGCGCCGCTTCTCCTGAATTTCACTGTTGCGGGAGGATTCCCCGCGTGGGTTCGGCGGGAGGTACGGTCTTGGATTTATATGGTTATATACATATATATAATCTAATGGCTTGGATGAAAGATATAGAGTACGGTAAATGTCGAATTTTGGGCAAAGGCTGCCGCCATGCCCGGCAAGAAAACCGGCCCGCCGGACGGGGGACCGGCCCTTATCAGGAGGATACCATGAAACGTTTTGCTCCGCTGTTCGCGGTTCTTGTTCTGAGCGCCGGCCTTCTGGCCGGATGCGGCTCCACGCGCTACATCGTCACCACGGACGATTACACCACGCGCATCGCCGCCACGAAGCCCGAACTGGATGAAAAGGCCGACACCTTTGTCTTTAAGGACGAAAACGGCAAGACTGTTTCCGTGCCCCGCGTCCAGGTGAAGGAAATCAGGGAACTGGGCGATTAGGCCCATACCCCTTTGAATCCGTCCGCCGTTTTTGCGGCGGCTTTGACGCGGGAGGCCGTGTTTCCGACAGCGGAAACACGGCCTCCCGGCATTGTTCAGGGTGAAAAAGCGCCGCCTATTCAGCCGGGTAATAGTCCTGCAAGGCGGCCACGCTGGGCGCGCCGGACTGGCGGGCTTCCAGTCCTTCCACGGTGGCGGCCAGGCCGGCCATGGTGGTCAGCAGCGGGATGTTTTTGGTGAGCGCGGTGGAACGGATGGGCAGGGCGTCGCGCGCGGATTCCTGCCCGGAAACCACGTTAACGATGATCTGCACTTCGCCGTTCAGCATATGGTCGATCAGATGCGGCCGGGGTTCGTCCAGTTTGTTGGCCAGGCCCGATTCGATGCCGTGCGAGAGCAGCAGGGCGTGTGTGCCGGAAGTGGCGCGCAGGGTGAAGCCGAGCTTGATCAAACGTTTGGCCAGCGGCGGCAGGGCGGGCTTGTCATGGTCGCAGACCGAAAGGAGGATGGAGCCGCTGGAAGGCATGTCGTCCCCGGCCGCGATCTGGGCCTTGAGGAACGCCTGCCCGAAGTTTTTGCCCAGGCCCATAACTTCGCCGGTGGAGCGCATTTCCGGTCCCAGGGCGATGGTGGCGCCCAGGAAGCGATTGAAGGGCAGCACGGCTTCCTTGACCGCGTGGTAAGCCGGGCGCGGGGTTTGGGTGAATCCAATGGATCGGATACTCTCGCCGAGCATGACGCGGGTAGCGTAGCGGGCAATGGGCAGTCCCGTCGCCTTGGACACGAAGGGCACGGTGCGCGAGGCGCGTGGATTGGCTTCCAGCACGTAGACCTTGTCCTTCTGCACGGCGAACTGGATGTTGATCAGGCCGCGCGTGTTCAGGGCCAGGCCCAGGCGGCGGGTGTAGTCGACGATCACCTCGCCGATGGCCGGGCCGAGGATGTTCAGGCCGATGGAGCAGGCCGAGTCGCCGGAATGCACGCCGGCTTGCTCGATGTGCTCCATGATCGCGGCCACGGTGACGTCCGTGCCGTCGCACAGGGCGTCCACGTCCACCTCAATGGCGTCTTCCAGGAAGCGGTCCACCAGGATGGTGCCTTCGGCGGCCATGACCTCGGCCAGATAGGCGCGCAGGGTGGGCTCGTCGTGCACGATGCGCATGGAACGGCCGCCGAGCACGAAGGACGGCCGCACCATCACCGGATAGCCGATGCGCGCGGCAATGCGGCAGGCGGCCTCCTCGTTATGGGCCGTGCCGTTTTCCGGCTGCGGAATGTTCAGGGACGAGAGCAGGGCCGAGAATTCCTCGCGCGATTCGGCCAGGAAGATGTCCTTGGGTTTGGTGCCGATGATCGGCACGCCCGCTTCCTCCAGAGCCACGGAGAGGTTCAGCGGCGTCTGCCCGCCGAACTGGATGATCACGCCGTAGGGCTGTTCGCGCCGGCAGACGGCCAGAATGTCCTCGACGGTCAGCGGCTCGAAGTAGAGCTTGTCGGCAATGTCGTAGTCGGTGGACACGGTTTCCGGGTTGGAGTTGATCATGATCGCGTCCTAGCCGGCCTCGCGCAGGGCGAAGGCGGCCTGCACGCAGCAGGAGTCGAACTCCACGCCCTGGCCGATGCGGTTGGGGCCGCCGCCCAGGATGATCACCTTGCGCTTGCCCGTGCCTGGGCCGACCTCATCCGCCAGGGACGCGAGATTGGCCGGCACCGGGAAGGCCGGGTAGGTGGAATAGTGGTAGGAGGACAGGGCCGGGAATTCGCCGGCGCAGGTGTCCACGCTCTTGAACAGGGTGTGCACGCCGGCCTGCTCGCGCCGCTGGCGCACGACGGTTTCAGTAATGCCGGAAAGCTCGCCGCCGCCGGCGCGGGCCAGCAGCGTGGCAATGCGCTTGTCGCTGAAACCCTGGCTTTTCACCGCGCGCCATATCTGGGCTTCCTGGGCCGTGGGGGCGTCCTTGCTCATGATGGAGGGGGCCAGGCGGCCGATATCCTCGCGCTCGGTCTTCAGGAGCATGGCCATCTGGTTCAGGAACCAGGGGTCGATGCCGCTCAGGCGGTTGATTTCCGCAATGTCCATGCCGCAGCCCAGGGCCTCGTAAACCTGATAGATGCGGTCGGCCGTGGGCGTGCGCAGCAGGTTCTGGAGTTCGGTCTGGCGGGCGGGCGTGTTGGCAACGGGTTCTTTCATCGGCTCGATGCCGGCGTGGCCGGTTTCCAAGCCGCGCAGGGCTTTCTGCAGGGCCTCGCGGAAGGTGTGGCCGATGGCCATGGTTTCGCCCACGGCCTTCATCTGAAAGCCCAGGGT
>JAVBVM010000036.1:0-5807 GCA_031554295.1 Desulfovibrionaceae bacterium
GGTAAGCTAAAAAAGTTAGATAAAGACGTCTTAAAAAGTCCGGCTCCATCTACAAAAAATGTTGGTATTGCTGCTGGTATAAAATTATGCAAAAAATATTTAAGTTAATTATTTCAAAATATAGACAACAATGTCAGATTACCATTGTTTCGCCCAACGACCGGCAAGGCCAGCCTGCGACTGTTTAGGACAAGGGTTCGCAGACAAATCCCTGCGAGCGTTTCAAATATGAAATGCCCTATTCCATGCCGAAAAATTCCAGATCACTGCCTGTCATCTCTTCCGGGCATACCGCCTCCATCATGGCCAGGCATTTATCCATGCGGCTTTGCAGATGTTGCTGGGAATTGCTGACCGAAACCACGGCAAGCGACAGACGGGAGAGGGAATCCTCGCTTCCCACCTCGGCAATGGCCACGTTGAAAGTATTGCGCACCTTCTGCTTCAGGCTGTTGGCCACGCGGCGCTTGCCCTTCAATGAATCATTTCCGTGGAGCGTGAATTCCACGGTGAGCACGCCAATAATCATACGCCACCTTTTCCCCGCGCATCGAAGTAGCCGCTGACCGGGACGTCCGCCAGCATTTCCGCGTTCTCGAAGCCCCGCTCCCGCAATACGGCTGATAATGCGCGCCGCAACGCCGGTTTAGGCGTCGCCGCAAGCTGCAAAAGCGGCGGAGCGCCGGCACGCAGCCGCAGCCGGAACTCCCCGGCCCCAGCGGCCGCCAGCGCGAACTCCGCCTCGGCAAGTCGGGCCAGAATCTCTTCCGAAGGCCGCAGGCCGTATTCCAATCGAGTCAACAAACAAGGCCGGGCCGCCTGTTCAGGCCGATCCAACCCGGTTTCCAGCGCCAGCCGGCGAATCTCCGCCTTGGAAAGCCCCGTTTCCGCCAGCGGCGAGCGGATGCCCAACTCCCGCAGCGCCCGCAAGCCGGGCCGATAACTTTGCGTATCGTCGGCATTGGTGCCGTCCGCCAAGGCAAAACCGCCAGCCGCGTCCTTCAGTCGCGAAAAAATCAGGAGCTTGCAGGCATAACAACGCTCGCGGCTATTCGCCGCCACTTCCGGTTCAGCCAATACATCCACAGGAATGAATAGATGTTCGACGCCTCGCCGGGTGGCCCAAGCCGCCGCGGCCTCCGCCTCTTCACGCGGCATGTGCGCCCCCACCGCCGTCAGCGCGCGGACCGAGCACCCCGCTTCCAGCGCGGCATGCGTCAGAAAGCGGCTGTCCAGTCCGCCAGAGAGGGCCACGACCAGGGAGGGTAATTCCCGCAGGAGAGGAAGGAGATCAGTGTAACCGCTCATAAAAAAATAGGTTTTTTTGCAGGATCAATTGTCTTTCCCGCCGCCCGATCGCGAGCCTGTTCGTGTTGGGGCGGAAACGCGGGTTTCCTCAAGAGGGCGGCGGCGCGGGCATGCGGGGCCGGGTTGCCGGAACATCCGATCGGCGCCGCAGGGGCCCACGCGCATGTGGAGCGCAAACCCCGCATAAAACGCATAAACGGATCATAAGTAAAAGGGATTCCACAAGCATTCAGCCGCAGGCGAATCCCCGAGCCGTATGGATGGAGGGAGCGGAGAGGCATTGTCCCTTTGGCCGCCGGAGGCATGTATTTTCTTTCCCCCGGCGGCCCTCGGTTTTTTTTATTCCTCGTCGTCCTCAGCGTAGCCGGCCATGATCGGCCCGAAGTAGAAGCCCATGTCGTCCAGTTCTTCCTCGATCCGCAGCAGTTGGTTGTATTTGGCCAGACGGTCGCTGCGGCAGAGCGAGCCGGTTTTGATCTGCCCAGCGTTCAGGCCCACGGCCAGGTCGGCGATGAAGCTGTCCTCGGTCTCGCCGGAACGGTGCGAGATGATGGTGGTGTAGGCATTCTGCTTGGCCAGCTCAACGGTGTCCAGGGTCTCGGTCAGGGTGCCGATCTGGTTCAGCTTGATCAGGATGGAGTTGCCGATGTTCTCATCAAGGCCCTGGGCCAGGATGTCGGGGTTGGTGACAAAGATGTCATCGCCCACCAACTGGGTGCTTTCCAGGGCCAGGGTCATTTCGCGCCAGCCGTCCCAGTCGCCTTCGGCCAGGCCGTCTTCAATGGAAATGAGCGGGTACTTGTTGATGAATTCACCGTACCACTTGATCATTTCCTTGCTGGTCAGGGTCTTTTTCTCGCCTGCCAGGTGGTATTTGCCCTCCTTGAAGAACTCGGAAGAAGCGGCGTCAATGGCCAAGGCGATTTCGCTGCCCGGATTGTAGCCGGATTCCTCAATGGCCCTGATGATGTAGCGGAAGGCTTCATCGTGGTTCTTCAGGTTCGGGGCGAAACCGCCTTCGTCGCCCACGCTGGTGACGTGGCCGTCGGCCTGGAGCAGAGCCTGGAGGGTATGGAAGGTTTCCGCGCCCATGCGCAGGGCGTCGCGGAAAGTGGCCGCGCCCACCGGCATGATCATGAACTCCTGGATGTCCAGGTTGTTGGGCGCGTGCGCTCCGCCGTTGATGATGTTCATGAGCGGCACGGGCAGGATTTTGGCGTTCACCCCGCCCAGGTACTGATAGAGGGGCAGGCCAAGGAAGTTTGAAGCGGCGCGCGCCGTGGCCATGGAAACGCCGAGCATGGCGTTGGCGCCCAGACGTGATTTGTTGTCGGTGCCATCCAGGTCGATCATGGTGGTGTCAAGCTGCACCTGGCGCAAGGCATCAAGGCCGATGACCGCCTCGGCGATTTCGCCCAGCACGTGCTCCACCGCCTTGCCCACGCCTTTGCCGCGATAGCGGGCCTTGTCGCCGTCGCGCAGTTCAAGCGCCTCGCGGCTTCCCGTGGAAGCGCCCGAAGGCACGGCCGCGCGGCCCGTATGGCCGGATTCAAGCGATACTTCCACCTCAACCGTGGGATTGCCGCGCGAATCAAGAATTTCCCGCGCCAGAACAGATACGATGGTGCTCATGATGTTCTCCGTCCAGGCATTGCGCCTGCGTTGAATGACCAGATGATAGGGCAGAGTTTACACTTCCCGCAAGAGAAAGCACAATCCCTGTAAAACGAGATTTTCCACAATGTTTTCCAAGCGTTTGCTAGCGGGGGCGAGCACGCAAGCCATGCCGCCCGTGGCCACCACCTGGGGTTCCACGCCGGCCTCCCGGCGGCGGCACTGCACGATGCGCCCTATGACGCCGTCCGTCAGCGCGGCAAAACCTTGCAAAAGACCGAACTGCATGCATTCCCGCGTTGATGTGCCGAGAACGCGCGTCGGGTCCACCGTGTTGTCCAGAACCAGACGCGGCAGGCGCGCGGCGTTCGCCGCCAAGCCGTCCGCCGCCGATTGCACGCCGGGGCAGATCAAGCCGCCCAGGTAGAAGTCGCCGGAAAGCAGGTCAAAGGTGATGGCCGTGCCGAAATCGACGCAGAGCAGTTCGGGCGCGTCCGGAAACATCCGGCGCGCCCCGTAAACGCCGACCAGCCTGTCGGCGCCCAATTGCTCGGCCGGGTAGAGGTTATGCAGCGGCACAGGCATGTCACGCGGCACAAAGAGCGCGGGCTTGCCGAAAAGTTCCCGCACCACTTCCGCCAGGCTGGGCTCAAGCCACGGCACCACGCTGGCGCACAGGCAGGATTCCATCTCCGCTGGCGAAAGCCTGAAAGAAGCGAGGAACTGCCGCAGCGCGGGCTCAAGGGAACCACGGTCCGCCCCGGAAGAGGTTGGTATGCTGTCCACGGCAGACAGTTTGCCGCATTCGGCCGCCGCGAGCTTGATGTAGGTGTTGCCCGCGTCAATCAAAAGGTGATAGGCCATAAATTCTCCCCTTGAGGCTGCTCAGGCCGCTCACATCAACATTTTTTTCCCGTTTTGTCCAGCGGACGCGTCCGGAGGAGGCATGGCACCGCTTGATAAGATTAGAGAATTTATGTTCCGGATTTATACGGAATGCAGGCATCTTCTTGACACCGCGCGTATTTTGATATACATGCGCTCTGTTTGGTGAAAGGGTTCCTTCCGGAATTCTTTTGGAAGCGGCGTTCCTTCTGTTTTGTCCTGTTATTCCGCCGCTCCGACATCCAGAGAGCCGTTCACGGCTGTTCCGGGTGGCCTTATGGCCCCCTTTTTTTTGCCTTACGGGAAATAAGGACGAAATGACCGCATCCGCGTTGACTGACCGTATCCATGGCCTGGCCGCGCCGCTGGCCGAAGCCCTTGGCCTTGAAATCTGGGGGCTTGATCTCCTGTACGGGCCGCGCTTGGTCATTCGCCTGTATGTCGATATCCCGCTCGATCTCGAGCGGCCGGCCGAAGCGGTGTCCAACGAACCGGAGGACGCGCCCGCCTTGTCGGAAAGAGTGTTTTCAGACGGCGTGTCCCCGGAAGGCGTATCCATTGACCAGTGCGCGCGCTTGTCCCGCGGCCTGGGCCTCGCCCTGGAAGTCGAGGACATTGTTCCCGCGGCCTATGTGCTGGAGATTTCCTCACCCGGCCTGGAGCGTCCGTTTTTCCGCCTTGAGCAGCTTCTCCCGTATATTGGCCGCCGCATCGCCTTTTCGCTCGCCGCGCCGCTGGAGATCTGCCCCGGCCGGAAAAATTTCGCCGGCGCGCTGGAACGCGTGGCCGATACGTTTTTTGTTGTGACTATGGATGACGCCCCGCCCTTCAGCAAAGAGGCGCCGGGGCAGGTTCACGTACCTTGGGATCTGGTGAAAAAAGCACACCTTATCCATGTTTTTCCTGACGAATTGAAAGCCAAGCCCAAAGCCGGCGCTAAAAAGGCCGCCCGGGAGGCGGCCCCAAAGATGTCCCCGGGCGCGACAAAAAACGCCTCCGGGTGCCGCGAAGGCGGAAAAAAGCACGCGCAGCCCGCTAAGGGCGATGGAGGTTAACCATGAGCATGGAGCTGAAAAAAGCCATTGAACAGATCAGCAAGGACAAGGGCCTTGACCGCGACATGCTGATCGACACGCTGGAAGAGGCGGTACGCACCTCCTTCGCGCGGAAATATGGCGACGCTCTTGACCCTGAGGTCAGCTATAACGACGAGACGGGCGAAATCGACGTCTACCAGTTCAAGGTGGTGGTCGAGGAAGTGGAAAACCCGAACGCGGAAATCGCCCTGGATGACGCGCGCAAGCACGATCCGGGCGTCCAGCTCGACGACGAAATGGGCTTCCGCATGGAGGTCAAGGACTTTGGCCGTATTGCCGCCCAGTCCGCCAAGCAGGTGATCATCCAGCGCATGCGCGACGCCGAGCAGGAGATTATTTACGAGGAATACAAGGACCGCCGCGGAGAAATCGCCAGCGGCATCATCCAGCGCCGCGACAAGGCCGGCTGGGTGATCAACCTCGGACGCACCGAGGCCCTGCTGCCCAAGGAAGAGCAGATTCCGCGCGAACACTACAAGCGCGGCGACCGCGTGCAGGCCCTGATCATTGACGTGCGCAAAGAAGGACGCGGCCCGCAGGTCATTGTTTCGCGCTCGCACCGCGACTACATGGCCGCCCTGTTCCGGCGCGAAGTGCCCGAGGTGGACGACGGCACCGTGCAAATCATGGGCGTGGCGCGCGACCCAGGCTCCCGCGCCAAGGTGGCGGTAATGAGCCGCGACCGCGACGTGGACCCGACCGGCGCCTGCGTTGGCGTGCGCGGATCGCGCATCCAGAACATCGTGCAGGAGTTGCGCGGCGAGCGCATCGACATCGTGGTCTGGAGCACGGATATCGCCACCTACACCCGCAACGCCCTGTCGCCCGCCACCATTTCCCGCATTGTCGTGGATGAGGCGGAAAACCTGCTGGAAGTGATCGTGCCTGACGATCAGCTCACCA
>JAVBVM010000119.1:0-2904 GCA_031554295.1 Desulfovibrionaceae bacterium
ACGCCTCCGGCGGCCAAGGAGCCCACGGCCCCTTGGAGCCCCATATATTTGCGGCGCGCATACATAAGGGGAGCCCGCCCCCCAGGGGGAACCAGTTTTGCCACAGTTTACGCACGCCACGCGGGCGAGAAGCCCAAAGCCGCCCGGCCCCACGCCACGCTGGGGCCATGTGGAAACGCACGTTTCCTCTCGAAGGGCGGCGTCAGAGAAATAAAACAACGTTTCCCTTATATGGGGTTCCAAGCGGACCCACGGCCCCTTGGCCGCCGGAGGCGTTCTCAGTTCCCCAGCCGTGTTCCGGCGCTCGGCAGGATGGTGCGGCTGGCGGCGAGGTCGGCCAGCAGCGGCCGCAGTTCCTGGGTAACGGGGATGGTGACCGAGCCTTTGGCGAGCACGGCATTGGTGCCGGTGTGGATGATCTGCATGTTGAAGCGGACGTTGCGCGGCGTGACCGTGTAGGTGCCGGTGAGCACGGCGTTGGAGCTGGCCTTGGCGGAGGCCATCAGGGCCAGGTCGCGGGTGAGGACGAGTTCGCCGGTGTTCTCGCGGACGAGGATGGACTTGGCCATGCGGATTTCCTGGATGGAGTAGCCGGCTTCGGCGAACCAGCCGGCCATTTCCTCGGACATCTGGCGGGCCAGGGGCGAGGAGCTGTTCAGGCCGCGCAGTTCCACGGGCGTGGTGATGATCAGGGTGACGTTGCGGGCGGCCGTCTGGTCCTGGCTGAAGCGGCGGGCCAGCTGCATGTTCATGGCCTGCGAGAGTTCCCAGGCGGCGGCCGGCACGGTGCCGATCACCGGTCCCTCCTCGTCGTCGCCGAACGGCCACCAGGCGGCGGCGGTGAAGGGCAGGAGCAGGGTCATGAACAAAAGGGTTATGATCAACAGGGTAAGGCGTTTCATATGCGCTCCTGAAAGGTCAACGCAGGGTTTTAATTTGCAGGTCAACGGTCTGGAGTTCCTGGTTGAGGACGTCGCGTTCCTCATTGTCGCGCGCGGCGGCCAGGGCCAGCAGATAGTGTTCGCGCGCCAGGTCGTAGCGGCCCTGGGCCTGGAAGTAGCGGGCCTGGTTCCAGTCGGTGGTGGCTGAGTCGGAATTGAGCCGGATGCTTTTCTGCCCGCAGCCGCAGAACAGGGCCACGGCGCAGGCCAGCAGGGCGAACAGCGCGACCGGGCGGATTTTGGGGCTGATTTTTTTCATAATGGAGGATGCCATGCCGCGCTCCTTGGGCCGTTAGTGGATGTCCTTGCCCTGGTCGACCGGCGTTGCCGGCGGCAGTTTGGCGGGCTTGGGCGTTGCCGCCGGCTTTTTGGCGGCCTCGTAGTTGACGATGGACATGGTGCCCGTGGGCAGGCGGCGGCTGGAGCCGGAGCGCACGAAGAAGTGATCGACCACGTCGTTGCTTTCGATGATCAGGTTGGCCGTGCGCAGCACCAGGCCGTCCGAGCCCCGGATCATGCGGGCGTTGACGAAGGTGACGTCCTTCTCGTGAAAGTAGGTGCCGGTGACGAAGGCCACGTTCCCCTCCTTGCCGGAAAAGGCGCCGAGATCGCGCGAGAGCACGAACTCGCCTTCCGGCCGCACGTCCAGAACGCCGGAGTAGCGGTATTCCCAGACCGGGAAGCCGCGCTGGTTGAACTCGTGGAAAAGCTGCTCGGCGATATAGCGGCCGAAGGAGGAGGTGTCGTCAAAGTCGTCCTGGTTCACGAAGGAGGCGGGCAGGGCGATGTAGCCGGAAAGTCCGGCCGTGGGCATGGCGGAGAGCAGCTGATCGGCCAGTTCCCGGATGCGCAGCTTGAATTCGCGCGCGTCCAGGGTGTTGTCGTTGACTTTGGGCTGGCCGTCGAACCAGCCGTCGAACAGGGACGAGAAGAAGCCGGGGCCTTCTTCTTCCGGCTGATTGTACAGGGTCAGCACCCCGGCCTGCCCCAGGGTGCCCGGAGCGCCGAAGGCGGACCTGTCCGCCGCCCGCGAGGCGAGCGCCGAGGACAAAAGAATAAGGGCGCTGAAACAGGCGACCCGGAGAATTTTTTTCATAGCTGCTCCTTACGGCGATTGACGCTCCAAACAGCCGCCCGGCGGCCATTTGACGGCGGGGGTTCGCGCACAAATCCCCGCGGGCGTTTCAAGCATGAAACGCCCGCGGCGGCCGGGCCTTTCAGGAAAGACGGGGCCGCGCCAGCCGACCCGGCGCGCTGGCGCGCAAGGGGGGCTTATGATGAGCGTATCGGCGGGTTGGGGAAAATCTTGAGGGTAAGACGAGGAAAAACCGGGATTTTTCTCTACTTGCCGCCCCGGCGGTACTGTAGTCTGTCGCGTACGATGATCGCGGCCAGATTCATGCCCAGAACCAGGATGATCAGCACCAGGGCCGTGCCGTATTGCAGGGGCATGGTCTTCTCGATGTCCGTGCCCGAGGTGGCCAGCACATACATATGGTTGGACAGGGCCATGACCGGGCTCAGCGGGGAATCCACCCCCTTGGCGGTGAAGAACACGGCGGCCGTGAACATGATGGCGGCGGTCTCGCCGGCGGCGCGGGCCAGGCCGAGGATGGCGCCGGTGAGCATGCCGGGCAGGGCGGCCGGCAGCGCCACGCGCACGATGGTCTGGCTCTGGGTGGCCCCCAGGGCGAAGGATGCCTCGCGGTAGGTGACCGGCACCTGGCGCAGTGCTTCCTCGGCCGTGCCGATGATCACCGGCAGGGTGAGCACGGCCAGGGTCAGGATGCCTGACAGCAGGGAAATGCCCAGGCCGCACCAGATCACGAAAAAGCTCATGCCGAACAGGCCGAAGACGATGGACGGCACGCCGGCCAGGTTGTTCACGGCCAGGCGGATATAGCGGGCGAAAGGCGAGCGGCCGGCGTATTCGTGCAGATAAACGGCCGAGGCCACGCCCAGC
>JAVBVM010000041.1:0-15823 GCA_031554295.1 Desulfovibrionaceae bacterium
CAATAAGGGCAAGGTGGTGATGGTTAATTTCTTCGCCTCCTGGTGTCCGCCCTGCCGCCGGGAAATTCCCATTCTGCTCGAGTTGCGCGCCAAATATCCGGCGGACGATTTGGTGATTATCGGCATTTCCATGGATGAGGACCAGAGCGCCTACGCGCGCTTTGTGGACTTGATGCAGATCAGCTATCCGACTTACCGGGCCGGCGGCGATGTCGCGGATTTCTTCAAGGTTTCAAGTATTCCCGAAGCCTTTTATTACAGCCGTGACGGCAAGCTGAGCGAGCGGGTCGTGGGCCTGCAGGCGCAGCAGATCATTGAAAAGCGCCTGATCGATCTGATGGCGAAAAAGGAGCAGTAGTGGGGAATCTGTATCTTCGTAAAGCCACGGTACGCGACGTAAAGCCCATTCACGCCATGCTGCTTCAGACGGCGGCGGAGGGGTTGCTGTTGCCGCGCGCCTTGAACCAGCTCTATAATCACGTGCGCGATTTTTACGTGCTCGATTCATATGACGGCGCGGGCCTTATGGGCTGCTGCGCTTTGAGCGTCACCTGGGAGGATATTGCGGAAATTCGCTCTTTGGTGATGAACAAAGCTCTGCGAGGGCAAGGCTACGGCCGCCGGCTCACAAAAGCCTGCATGGATGAGGGCGCGGCGCTCGGCATTTCCCGGGTGTTCACCCTGACCTATCAGGTGGAATTTTTCGGGAAGCTGGGATTTGTCGAAGTGACAAAAGATCAGTTGCCGCAGAAAGTTTGGGCGGACTGTATCCACTGTCCGAAATTTCCCGAATGCGACGAGCACGCTATGCTTCTGGATTTGTAATGCGCGTGGCCGGGTTGAAAAGCGTGTTCACGGCGGAACAGATCGCCGAACGCATCCGGGAAATGGGGGGGGAGATCGACCGGATCTACGCGGGCAAGCCGCTGGTCATGGTCTGCGTGCTGAAAGGCGCCTTCATGTTTTTCGCGGATCTGGCCCGCCATGTCACCGTGCGGCCCGAACTGGATTTTGTGTGCGTATCAAGCTACAGCGGGCGCGATCGGCCCGGTGTGCTCCGCTTCACCAAAGATATCGAGCTTTCGCTCGACGGCAAGCACGTGCTTTTGATTGAAGACATTGTGGACACCGGGCATACCATGGGCTTTCTCATCCGCCAGTTCCAGGCGCGTGGCGCGGAAAGCCTGCGCATAGCCGCGCTGGTGGACAAGCGTGAGCGCCGCGAGGTGGAGGTGACCGTCGATTTTGTCGGGTTTGCGCTTCCCCGTGGTTTTATTGTAGGGTACGGCGTGGATTACGCGGAGCAGTACCGCGAGCTCCCCGGAATTTTTGAAGCCGTTCTGGAATAGCCGGCCGCGTTGCCGGCGTGGGCGCGTTTTGTTGAGGAGTGCCGATGGTCATTACCTGTCCGAATTGCGGCAGCACGTTCAACCTCCCGGAATCTCGGGTCGATTCGGAAGCGCGGGCCCGCTGCTCGGTCTGCGGGCATATCTTCCAGCTCCGCCAGGGTATGCCGGGCGCCACCGACAATCATTTTATTTCCACCCAGCCCGCCGCCGAGGGGCCTATTCGAGATTTGCTCAGCGAGGTTCACGACTCCCCCGCCGGACAGGAAAAGGCCCCCGAACCTTCTGCTCCCTCGCACAAGCCGCCCCAGGTCAAGAAAGGCGGCAAAGGCAAGATCATCATTCTTCTTGTGCTGATCCTGGCAATTTTGGGTGGCGCGGGCTATTATTTCCTGTTCAGCGAATCCGGCCCCAGCGGCAAAGAGGCGGTGAGCGAACGGGACAAGGCCAGGCAGGTGGAGAAAATTTCCATCATCCGTCGCCGTCAGTATCTCAAAGAAAACCAGCACCTCGGCAAAATTATCGTCATTGACGGCATGGTCGCCAACAAAGGCGACAAGCCGAAAAACTTCATCAAGCTTGAGGCGGCCCTGCTCGACCCCCAGGGTAATGTGCTGATGAGCAAGCAGTTCTTCTGCGGCCCGGAGCTCAAACAAGCGCAATTGGAAACCATGGGCGAAGTCGAAATGGAAAAGTGGCTGACAAACGAGACCGAGGTGTTCAAGCTGAACACCAACGTGCGGAAGGACGACCAGGTGCCGTTCATGGTGGTGTTCTACCGCCCGCCCGCGGAACTTCTTGAGTCGGCCGAGGGGTACAGCTATCGCCTCACCGTGGTCGACGCCCCGGACGCCGAAGGCGGCGCGAAATAACGCACCGCGTCCTGGCGGCCTTTACGCGCCGGGCGCGTTCGTTTCCGCTCCAAGCTTTTTAGCGCGACGGTTTCTTCGCCCTTCGGAAAAACGCCTGCTTTCTCAAAAAAGCGGGGCATTGGCCCTTGGCTGCCGATGGCGGTTTTTCTATACTCTTCTTCGGCCCTTTCGGCGACGTGCCCGGCGCGCGGCCTGAGGGTGAGCTTTTTCAGCCAGGGTAACGGCAGGATTACGCATGAAGATCCGTGAAATATACGTGTGCTCGGCCTGCGAGGCCAAGAGCCCGCAGTGGCAGGGGCAATGCCCGACTTGCAAGGCTTGGAACACGCTTGAACCGGTGCAGGTTTCCCGCACCGCGCCAACGCGTCGGGGGGCGGCGACGCCGGTCAGCGCCGCCGTGGCGCTGGCCGGAGTGAGCGACCAGGGCCGGGAGGTTTTCAGCACCGGCCTGCCGGAATTTGACCGCATGCTCGGCGGCGGCTTTGTGCCGGGGGCCACGGTGCTGGTTGGCGGCGAACCGGGTATCGGCAAATCCACCCTGTTGCTTCAGGTGGCGGGCGCGGTTTCCGCTTCCGGCCGCGGCGCCGTGTATCTTTCCGGCGAAGAGTCGCTGCCGCAGTTGAAGGGCCGGGCGACTCGCCTGGGTGTGCTGCATGATGGGCTGCTGGCGCTTTCCACCACCCGGACTGAAGACGCGCTGGCCTTGCTTTCCTCGCCTGAGCCGCCGGATCTGCTGATTGTCGACTCGGTGCAGACGCTTACCTCGGAACAGGCCGACGGCTTGCCGGGCAACGTCAGCCAGGTGCGGGCCGTGGCCTCGGAACTGGTCGAGGCATGCAAGGCTGCCCATACCACGTTGGTGCTGGTCGGGCACGTCACCAAGGACGGCGCTCTGGCCGGGCCGCGTCTGCTCGAGCACATGGTGGATACCGTGATCAGCCTGGAGGGCGAGCGCCGCCAGATGTTCCGCCTGCTGCGCGTGCTGAAGAATCGCTTCGGCCCCACGCAGGAGCTGATTGTTTTTCAGATGGTGCCGCACGGAGTGGCGGTGGTGGAAGATCCCTCAACGTATTTTCTGGGCGCTCGCGATCCGGCCCTTTCCGGCACGGCCGTGGTCATCGCGGTGGACGGGCAGCGGCCCTTCGCGGTCGAGGTGCAGGCCCTGGTCAGTCGCTCGTTTCTCGCCATCCCCCGGCGCACCGCCCTCGGCTTTGACGTCAATCGCCTGAACCTGCTGCTGGCCGTGCTCGAAAAGCGCGGACGCCTTAATTTCAGCCAGGTCGACATCTATGCCAAGATCGGCGGCGGCCTGCGCCTGGACGATCCGGGCATGGACCTGGGCATTGTGGCCAGCGTGCTCTCGTCCTTTTACGACATTCCGCTGCCCGAGCGCGCCGCCCTGTGGGGCGAAGTGGATTTGAACGGGCAGGTCCGGCCGGTGCAGGCCCATGCTGTCCGGGCCGGGCAGGCCAAACGCCTGGGCTATACGCCGGTTTTCTGCCCGCCCGATGAAAAGCACAAAGGCATCGCCACGATCATTGATTTGCAGCGCCAGTTGTTCAGCAAGCAGAAGAAGATCTTTACGGGCGAAGGGTAGAGCAAGACGATCGGGAGAAATATGCGTGAGGCGGCCGGGCAATGTCCGGCCGCTCTCACATCGTTTCTATTTTTTCCAGGTCCGGGCCAGGTCAAACAACGTTCTGACGCCAAAACCGGTGGCGCCGATCGGGCCGGTATGAGTTTTCTTCGTCTGGAAGGCCGTGCCGGCAATGTCCAGGTGCGCCCAGACAGTTTCGGGCTGAATGAAGTGCTTGAGGAACAGTCCGGCGAAAATGGCCCCGCCCTCGCGCGGGCCGACGTTGATCAGGTCGGCCACCTCGCTTTTCAATTGCTCGGCGTAAAAATCCCAAAGAGGCATGGGCCAGAAGTGTTCGCCAAAAGTCAGGCCGGTGTCGCGAATAGTTTCAGCCAGCGCCGGGGTGTTGGAGAAAATCCCCGCGCCGGACCAGCCCAGAGCGACCAGGCAGGCGCCGGTGAGGGTGGCGATATTGACAAGCAGGGCCGGGCGGTATTCCCGCTGAGCGTAAGTAAGAGCGTCGCAAAGCAGCAACCGCCCCTCGGCGTCGGTATTGGCGATTTCCACAGTGCTGCCGGAAAGAGCGGTGACAATGTCGCCAGGGCGGGTGGCGTGGCTGTCGGGCATATTCTCGGTGCAGGGCATGATGCCGACCACGCGACGGCGCACGTTTTCGCGGCCCATGGCGTCGAACACGCCGAGCACGGCGGCGGCCCCGGCCATATCGGTCTTTTGGCGGCTCAGGTTTTCGGCGGGTTTCAGGCAAATGCCGCCCGTGTCAAAGGTGATGCCTTTGCCGACCAGAATGACGGGGTCGTCGTTTTCCGTACCGGGAGGCATATGTTCCAGAACGATCAGGCAGGGATCAACGCCCGCGCCTTTGGCCACGGCCATGAATGCGCCCAGGCCCATTTCCGTGCAGGCGGCGCGGTCGAAAACGCGGCAATTGAAGCCGTACAGCTTGGCCAGGCCACGCGCGGCGTCCGCCATATAGGCGGGCGTGACCACGTTGGCCGGACCGTTGCCCAGATCCCGGGCCAGGGAAATGCCGGCGGCAATTGAGGTTCCTGTCCGGACAGCGTCTTCGAGCGCGGAGTCCGGGTTCTCGGAACAGAGAAAATTGAGATCTTCCGGCACGGGCTTGTCGCTGGGTTTGCTTTTGAAGCGCTCACAGCGATAGAGGGCGCAATGCACGCCGCAAGCCAGTTCTTCCGCCAGGCGCGGAGCTGGGAATGAGGTCCGTCCGGCGACCAGGGCAAGGTGCGCGGCGCTGACGCCAATGGAGGCCACGCGCAGGCCGGCGCAGCGCAGGACGGCGTTGCCGACGGCCTTGCGGAAGGTTTCCAGGGTGAAATCCTCAACCTTGCCGAGGCCCGCCATCACCACGCGGGGAATACCCGAACCGGCGGGGCCGTAGGCGACGAGAATTTCCTCTTTATCCCCGGTCAAATCATCAAGAACGGGCGCGTTTTCAAGCCAGGGAACGGCGGGAATGGCGTCGGCCGCCATTCCCATGAGTGAAGGGCTGTTGCTGAAGAAAAAAAGCAGAAAGGCGTCCTGCCGCCAGGCGGCGGCGTCGCTTTGAATACATCTGGTGCGCATGCGAACTCCTTTGGGACGGAACGTTTGTCCCGGCTCCGTTCTACCCTCAGGAGGTCGGAACAGGCAAGGGTGCGGGATGTAAGAGTTTGACGCCCGGATGTCCTCGCGCTACAAGAAAAAACATTTGCGAGGCGTTTTTTGATATCGGCAAAAGGGGGGGTTCATGCAGATCCTGGTTCAGGGCGCGGCGGGCGCGCGCCGCTTATCCCGCGCTGTTTTTTTATTCCGGGCAAGTTTATTTTTTTTCCTGTTTTTTTTCTCATTCTCTTTTTTCACATCCCCCCCGGCCCTTGCCGTGTCGGCCGAGTGCGCAGCCCTTGGCGCCCGGCTGGCGGATATCGATAAGGGTTTTCTTTTCATCAACGCCATCAGCCGGACCGAAGCGGAGGCCCTGATCAACGCCTGCGGCAAGGACGCCAATGCCGCGCCGGACGATATGCTCCCTCGTTTCTACATGGGGCTGGGTTTTGTGCGGCTTGACCGCTGGCAGGATGCCGAAGGGCATTTAAAGCGGGCGTCGGAACGCTATCCGCTCGCGCTCGTGCCTTATGCGGCCATGCTTTATCACGGCTTTGGGGTGTCGAAGGATCTGAAAAAAGCCGAGGATCTGCTGCGGCGTCCGGAAACAACGAATTTGCCCGCCGCGCAGCTCACGTTAGGGAACATGCTGGCGCAGAAGAGCGGCAAGGAGAATGCCCAGGCCGCCCTTACCCTGTGGCAGGCCGCGGCGGCCAAGGGCTATGCCGAGGCGGAGCGCGCGCTCGGCTTCGCCTTTTTCGATGGCACGCCCGCCGTTCCGGCGGACCCGGCGCGGGCCGCGGCGTATTTTCGCGGCGCGGCGGAGAAGGGCGACCTGGAAAGCACGGTCCAGTATGTCTTTATGCTGGAAGAACGCGAAGGCAGAAGCGCCGATTACTACAAATGGCTGCATGCGGCCGCTCTGGGCGGGGACGAGTGGGCCATGTCCCAATGGGCTGCCTCCCTGGCCGCCGGCGAGGGCGTGGGCAAGGACGAAAAGGCCGCCTTCGTCCTGATGTCCAAAGCGGCGGAAGGATCAGAGGGCTATGGCCTGCGCGGCCTGGCGGATTTTTACCGGGACGGGATCGGCACGCCGAAGAATCCGCAGAAGGCATTCGCTCTATATAAAGCCTGCGCCGAGCGCGGGGACAAATCCGCCCGCTACATTATGGCCTATATGCTGGCCAGCGGCGAGGGCGTTGAGCGAAATGAAAAGCAGGGCTATCAGATTATGCTGCAAAGCGCCGAGGACGGCGACAAAAACGCGCAACGCTGGTTGGGTTGGTACCTGTTCCGCCTGGACCAGGAAAATATGAGCGAAGCGGCCTGGAATCAGGCTGTATACTGGTCCGGCAAAGCCGCCGAGGGCGGAGAGCCGGACGTGCGCTACGCCGCCGCCTATATTCTGCTCAGTCCCTGGGCTTCCAGGGAGCAGGAGCAAAAAGCCTTGGCTGACCTGACAAAATTGGCGAATGAAAACTATGCTCCGGCCATGCTGCGCCTGAGCCAGGTCTATGCCGAAGGCATGAAGTCCGTCCCCAGGGATAGGGCCCAGGCTCGGCAGTGGGCGGAAAAAGCCATGGCCGCCGATGCCGCCGGCGCCCGCAGCCGTTTGGCCGGACTTTTGTTCTACGAGTTCGGCGGCGAGGAAGACCTTCGCCAAGCCGCCTCGCTCTGGCGCGAGGCGGCGGAGCGCGAGCGCGACCCGGTGGCCGCCTTTATGCTCGGGCAGTCATATCATAACGGCGTCGGCGTGCCGAAAGATTCCGTCCAAGCAATGGCCTGGCTGCGCAAGTCCATTGCCGGGGGCTATGAGCCGGCGCGGCAACTCCTGGCCTCGATTCTCTTTTACGGCGCCCCGGGCGTGCCGGCGGACGCCAGGGGCGCTTTGGCCCTGTGCAAGGAAACTATTGCGGATTATGCAACGCTGCCGGTGGGAATCCCGCGCCTGAAACTAGTGGACGCGCTGATGCAGGCTGGCTTTTTCCACACCGCCCTGGGCGAATATGATATGGCGGAAACCTACCTTAAGCGGGCCGTCGAGGAGGCGGAAGACCTCGCGGCCCTGGGGGCTCCGGTTCTGGCCCGATCCAGCGCGCAGCTCGCTGAGTTGTATGTGCGTTGGGGCAAGCCGGAGCAGGCGAGGAAAGTTTTTCAGGCCACGCTGCCCGTCCTGGAGCGGGAGATTGCCGAAGCGCCGGAAAATGCCATGCTGTTGTTTGACTATGGTTTGTTCCAGGAAAAAACGAATGACCGTGACGGCGCGCGCAAAACCTTTGAGCGCATCCGTGGCCTGCTGAAAAAATCCGGCCAGGCGCAGTCGACGGATCTCTTTGATGTGGAAGCACGATTGGGCCGCGTTGAATACAAGGCGGACAATCCGAAAAAAGCCGCGGAATTGTTGCGCGGCGCGCTGGAAGGGTATGCGAAAACCGGCCGGCCGCCGGCGACGAAAAGTATCCAGGTTCTGTCGGACCTCGCTCTGGCTGAAGCCGTCCTGGGCGAATCCGAAGCGGCGGCGCGGGATTTTTTCGCGGCGGAAAACCTGGCCGTGGCGGCCGGGCTGGATATGCATCCGTACTTTTTGGCCTATGCGGAAGATATGGCGGGTAAATTCATTGGCTTGAAAAAATGGGAAGAGGCCCGGGCGCTTTTGTCGCGCGTTTCGGCGCAGTACCCACTGCGCCTTGATTTGCAGGCCCGCGCGGGAGTCTCGCCGGAAGAAAGAAACGCCACGCGTCTGACGGTGCGTTTGGATTGGCTCCGTTATCTGGACACATTGACGAACGCGGCCGCGGGGCTTCCAAAAAACGACTCGGCCAGGGTGGACGCGCTGAACGCCGAATTTTTCTCCGTCATTCAATCGGTCGCGGCGCAGGACGGCGCGAACGCGATTCCATACATGGCTTCGCGCCACATAGCGGGGCGGAAGCCTCTGGATGATTTGCTGGCCCGGCGCGGCGCGCTGTTGGAGAACCTGGAGCGCGTCAACAAGGATCTGCGCTCCGGCTTTAGGCGCGAAGGCGGTGAAAGCGGCCCCGAGCCGCGCGCCCTGGTTGATCTGGCGCGGTCCCTGACCAATGACCTTGCGGCTCTGGATAAAACCGTGGGGCGCGATTTTCCGGCCTTTTCCCATTTTACCTCCGGCGCGCCGCTGCCGCTGGCCGAGGCGCGGACGCTGCTCAAACCCGGCGAAGCCCTGCTGTTGTTCGCCTTTGGACCGAAAGATGGCTACGTCTTTGCCCTGACCCATGACAAGGCCGCGGCGCTTTCTTTGCCGGGCATCAGCGAAGTGAAAATCAACGCGGATGTCGCCAAGCTGCGCGCCGGCCTGGAGCCCGCGAGCCCAGCTATGAACGCGCGCCCGCCCTTGCTGGACGGGGAGCTTGCTTACAGTTTGTACTCATGCCTGTTCGGTCCGCTTGAAGAGACATTAGGCGCCGTAAAACATCTTTTTATAGTGCCTGCCGGCCCGCTGTCCGGTCTTCCCTTTTCGGCGCTGCTGAGTGAAAAACCGGAAAACCCCCTGAAGGAAGCCAGCGAATATAAGGCTCTGCCCTGGTTGGCCCGAGCCTGGTCCGTCAGCCTGCTGCCTTCGGTGAATTCCCTGCGGGGCTTGCGCGAACTGGCTCGACCGTCACAAGCTGGTCAGCCCTTCCTGGGCATTGGCGATCCCAAGCTGGGCGCGCCGGAAAAGGAAGCGGCGCCAAGGATTGCAGGCAATAGCCCGGTCACGCGGGGAGCGGCGGGCCAGGCCAGTCCGCGTGATTTGCCGTCCTTGCCCGACACGGCGGATGAACTGCGGGAAATGGCGACCGCCCTGTCCGACAAGGCCCCGGACAGCCTGCTCCTGGCCGGTGAGGCTACCGAGAAGAATCTGCGCGCCCGGAATCTTGGCGTTTACAAAGTGATTGCCTTTGCCACACATGGCCTGATTGCCGGCAACCTGGGCGGGCTGCCCGAGCCCGCGCTGGTGCTGTCTCCGCCGGCGTTCAAGCCGGGGGAAACCATGCAAGCGGACAACGATGGCCTGCTATTGAGCAGCGAAGCGGCTGTGTTATCGCTGGATGCGGATTGGCTGATCCTGATGGCCTGCGTTACGGCGGCGGGTGACGGAAAAGCCGGGGCCGAAGGGCTTTCCGCCCTGTCTCGCGCTTTTTTCCTCGCGGGGGCGCGCGCTCTGCTGGTTTCGCATTGGCCGGCCTACCCTCATGTCTCCACTGAATTGGTCAGCCGCATGCTGAAGCACCTGGTCGCGAACCCTGCCATGTATCGAGCCGAGGCATTGCGATTGGCCATGCTTGAACTTATGGACAGCGCGGATGAGCCCGGCTGTTTCCCGGAACCCGGCGTGTGGGCGTCATATATGATGGTGGGCGACGGCGGCCCGTTGCCCCAGGCGGAGCGGGGCGGAGCGCAGGGAAGCGCTTCGGGAAGGAAGCCGTAAACAGGCGAAGGGATTTTTCAGATTTTTGCTTTCGCCGTTTTCCGTGAGTCCGCCTTGACGGGCGCGTCTCGTTTTTTTTTAGATTGTTCCATTCCCTTTATTTCCGTTTTTATCAAAAAAGGTTTGATCCTATGATCGGTCCGATTATCAACGGCTGCGCCCTGGCCATTGGCGGGGCGATAGGGGCGACGTGCGGCAGGTGGCTTCCCGCCCGCGTCAAGGACACTCTGGCGCTTATTCTGGGCGTGATCACGATCAGCTTGGGCGCGCCCTTGGTGGGCAAGGCCGCCTACATGCACATCGTGGTCATCGCCATGCTGCTAGGGGTTTTTGTCGGCGAACTGTTCCGCTTCGAATTCAATCTTGAGCGTCTGGTCAGGAAGATCATGCAGTGGTCGAAAAAGCACGACAAAAATGCGGATGACGCTTTCATCGTGCAGTACATCATGCTGATCACCCTGTTCTGCTTCGGAAGCACGGGCATATTCGGGGCCTTCAGCGAAGGCATGACCGGAAAGCCGGATATCCTGCTGATCAAGTCCGCCCTGGACTTTTTCGTATCCATGGTGTTCGCCGCCACGTTGGGAATTCGGGTCAGCCTGATTGCCGTGCCGCAATTCATTATTTTGTCCGCGCTCTATTTTTCCGCGCAGTTCCTCATGCCGCTTGTGTCGCCAGCCATGCTCGGCGATTTTTACGCCTGCGGCGGCGTAATCTTTTTGGCGACCGGCCTGCGCATGTGCGGCATCAAAATGTTCCCCGTCATTAATATGCTGCCGGCCTTTCCTTTTGTGCTGCCGTTATCCTGGCTGTGGACCGTGTATTTTGTCTGATCTCTCCGCCGGGTCAGACGTTTTCCTCCGCTGGCGGCCCGGTTCTCCGCTCGAACCTCATCCGGGCCAGGTATAAGACTCCCGCAAACATCGGGCAGGCCATCAGGATCAGGAACATATCGCTGTAACCCACCGCTGAGGACAGAATTCCGGCAATGATCGAGCCGAAGGCTATGCCGCCGTCAAAGCCCGTGAAGTAGGTGGCGTTAGCCGCGCCAAAACGCTCTTTCGGGGTGTTCAGAAGCACCGTGATTTGAGTGGCGGTCTGCATTGCGCCCCGGCCGGCGCCGAACAGCATGCCGCTAAGCAAAAAGAGGGGCATGGAGTCGGCGCTCGCCAGCAGGGCGAGCGAAGCGGCCACAATCACCGCGCTGAACAACGTCAGCGCGGTAAAGCCTCGTTTATCCCCAATCTTTCCTGACAGCGGACGGGTCACTATGAGCGCCGCCGCCTGCAACGTGAAAAAAAGTCCGATATTCCCGATACCCCGCTGTGCGGCATACAGCGCCGTAAAGCTGGTGACCGCGCCATGCGTTGTGGTGATCATAAAAATTGTTACGGCGGGCAGAATGGCGGCTTTTTCATAAGGGAAAAGCCGTTTGCCCGTGTGCGGCTCCTTTGGCGGGCGGGGCGGGTGTTTCATGGTCAAGGACAAGATGAAGGCCAGAGAGACAAAGGCGGTGGCCGTCCAGATCATCGGGCCGGGCGGCAGCGAAAGCGCAATGGCTGGCGCGATGGCCATGGCGAAGCTGCTGGCCAGGCTGAAGTAGCCCATGCCTTCGCCGAAACGAGCCTTGGGGATATACTCGGGCACAATAGTGTTGGCGGAGGTGTTGGCAATGCTCCAGCCAATGCCGTGTATGAAGCGGAGGGCGAGCAGAATTCCCACAATCGGGAAGAAATAGTGGGCCGCGGACGCCAACAGCATAATGGCCAGGCCGGCGGCGAACACGCCTTTGCGTTCCAGGCGATCCAGGGCCATGCCGGCAAAAGGGCGCGCGAGCAGCGTGGCGATGGTGGCAATGCCCGTAAGCCAGCCGAGAACATGGTCGTCCACGCCCCAGGTTTTCACCCAGGGCGGCAGAGCCGAAGGAAACATATAGTAATTGCAGAAGGTGACCAGGTTAAGCAGTATAAGCAGCAGAAAATTTTTGGTCCACAACGAGGGGGAGGCTGGCTTGGGCATGGTTTCTGGTGGACGTTCAGCCATGGGCAACCCTTTGCCCCGGCCCTTGCGGCCGGAGCAGGCAGGTAAAGAGTGCTTTCAGGAAGCTGAAACTATCGCACAAGCGCGCTATCGGGGCAAGCGGGTCTATTCAGGACCGCTCGCGATAATACGCCGCCGGGCTGGCTTTGCCGCCTCAGGCTCCCGCGCGGCCGGGGCGGGCGCGGGCAGCTTGGGTTCGGGCAGACTATTATACAGCTGCCAGAAAGCGGGCAGAATTTCCGTCAGGCAGCCGGGGTTTGACAGTGAAAGACCCGGCCGGACATAAGCGCCCAAAGCAAGGCCGATGGCCCAGCCGGCCGAGGGCGCGGCCCATGGGCTGGCATCCTGGGGACCGTCGGTCCGCCTGTTCGCGCGGGCGCTTCGGATCCGGGCCGGTGCGTCCGCTTCTTCCGGCATTTCAAGCAGGCACCCCAGGCGGCCGAGGAATTCTTCCGTGACCAGAGCATTGTGCGCCGAGAGCGGCGGCAAATCAACCGCGCATACGCCGTCCGGGGCCGCGCGGTGGGCGGCCAGGGCCAAAATCAGCGGCAAAGCCTCTTCAGGCAGGTCCGCGCATTGCAGCGCGTCGATCGTACGCTCGGCCGGTGCGTTTTTCAGCCGTTTGGAGGTAAGCCCTGCATCGGCGCGTGAAATTTCCAGGCCCGCGCCGCGCAGGAGATTCGCCCAGGCGCGATTTTCAGGCAACGTGGCGTCCCAGTGGCCGGAAAGCTTCGCTTCCCCACCGGCAAAGGCGGGTAGGGCCAGGAATGACGATACAAGAAACGAATCCATGCCCAGGCGCGGCTTGGCGGGAACTTCCAGCGGGCCGGGCGTATAGAGCAGCCCGTCGCCGTTTTCCTTGACGCGAGCGCCGCAGGCGGCAAGCAGCGGCAAGGCGCGGGCGCGGCAGCCCGCCGCATCCGGATGGGCCGAACAGTCAATGGCGATGGCCACATTCCAGGTAGCGGCCAGGATCAGCAAGCCGGTCAGCGCCTCGGCCGGAAGCGCGGCGGGTACGGTAATGGTGTCCGGCAGCATGCCCGAGCATTCCAGGCGCGCCGGCAGACCTTTGCCGCCCGGCACCACGGGCGCAAGACGCGCGCCCAGCTGCGGCGCGAACTGGCGCAGGGGGGTGAAGTCCAGGCTTTTGACATCCGGTCCGCCCATAAATTTGATTTTTCCCAGGCGGGGCGCGGCCAGGAAGGCCATAAGCCAGACGGCCAGCGGCTCGTTGCCAACAAAAATCACGGCGTCGGAAAAATCCAGGCTTCCGCCGGCTCGCGCCAGCAGAACATTATCAGCTTCCCAGGCCAGTTGGCCGCTAACCTGATTGAAGGACTTGAGCAGATCGATGGTATGATCGCCGAGCGGGGCGTTTTCAATGCGCAACTCCGCTCCGACGGCTGAGGCCAGGGCAAGCCAGACCGCCGTTTCAAAACGGGAAACCGGGCCCGGCAGATCCACCTTTACAGGCCGTCGGGGCGGGGAAAGCTGAAAACCATCGGCTTTCGGCCGTTCCGTCCCGGCATGGCCGGGAATGGAAATATCCTGAAGCAGGGCGAACAGTTCGCGCGCCAGGCGCGGGTCGGGGCTGATCTGGGCGGCTTCGGCCTGCCAGGCTTCGCGCAGGGCTTTTTCCACCTTGGTGCGCTCGGATGGGCGCGATCCGCCGGCATGCTTCTCTTTGGCCGGGCGGGGGCGTTCAGCGTCCGGCTCAGGGCCGGCAGCCGGCTGCGGGCCGGCATAGGCCGCTTTCAACAGGCGCGCCCGGCGGGCAACCAGATGGAGGATATCCTTATCCATGGCCAGCAGCTTGATCAGGGGCGTGGCCGGACGGCGCGTTGCGTCGCCGCGAAAGGGGCGGCGGCCGGGGCGATTGGCCTCGGACGGAGTGTCCGTTTTTTCTTTTTCAGACATGATGGAATGGCTCGTTTTTATAGTCGTTGATTCGCGGGGGCCACAGTACCTTGAAAAAGGCCGCCTCGCAACAGGAACATTCCCCAGCGCTTTTATTATTCCAAGCGGAAAAATGAAGTGGATAAAGCCGCGCGGGGTCTTTGTCCATTGTTCGCCAAATGCCCGCTTTTCTCAGTTGCGAGTCAAGCCGGGACTTGCTAAAAGAACGGTTTCCGTACGAATTTTTCAAGCCGTCCTGCGGCATGGGGTTTATATGTTGGCTATTCTTGAATACGGCGCGGGCAATCAGACGAGCGTCCAGCGGGCGCTTGCCTGGCTGGGCATCAATTCGTTCATTACCGCGGATCCCGAATCCTTGCTGGGCGCCTCCGGCGTAATTTTTCCCGGCGTGGGCGCGGCCGGGCAGGCCATGGGCCGCCTGCGCTCCACCGGCCTCGATACGGTGCTGAAAGAACTGGTGGACAAAGGCGTCCCCCTTCTGGGCATTTGCCTCGGCTGCCAGATTTTGCTTGAGCGCAGCCAGGAAAGCGACACGCGGACGCTTGGCATTTTGCCGGGCCTGTGCCGCCGTTTTCCGGAAAATATTCTGGATGAGGCGGGCGAGCCGCTGCGCGTGCCGCATATGGGCTGGAACGCGGCGCGGCCGGTTGAGGGCAATATTCTTTTTGAGGGCATCGCGCCGGACGCGCAATTTTACTTTGTGCACAGTTATTACCCGGATCCGGCGGCTGAACTTGTGCTGGGCAAAACCAGACATGGGCTGGAGTTCGCCTCGTCCTTCGGCCGGCCCGGTTTATGGGCGGTGCAGTTCCACCCGGAAAAAAGCGGCGCGCCGGGGTTGCGCCTGCTGCAAAATTTCTCCGCATGGTGTGCGGAAAAGTAAGGAGGGGGCATGCTGAGCAAACGCATTATCCCGTGCCTGGACGTGCGCGCGGGCAAGCTGACCAAGGGCGTGAAATTTTTGAACAACGTGGATATCGGTGATCCGGTCGAGGCCGCCCAACGCTATTATGAGGACGGCGCGGACGAAATCGTCTTTTACGATATCACCGCCTCGCACGAAGCCCGGCCGATTATTCTGGATGTGGTCGAGCGCGTGGCCGCGCGCATTTTTATCCCGTTCTGCGTGGGCGGCGGCATCAGCACGGTGGAGCAGATGCGCGACGTGCTGCTGGCCGGGGCCGAGAAAATTTCCATCAATTCCGCCGCGGTGAAAAATCCCAAGCTGATTGCCGAAGGGGCCGAAGCCTTTGGCTCGCAGGCCATCGTGGTAGGCATGGATGTGCAGCGCGTTGAAAAAAGTACTGTCATTCCTTCTGGTTACGAGGTGGTGATCAACGGCGGCCGGAAACCTATGGGCCTGGATGCTCTGCAATGGGCCCAAAAATGTCAGGAACTGGGAGCCGGCGAAATATGTCTGAACTCCATTGACGCGGACGGCACCTGCCAAGGCTACGAACTGATTCTCACCAAGCTCGTCAGCTCCAATGTTTCCATCCCGGTCATCGCTTCGGGCGGCGCGGGCGAACCTTCCCACCTGGTGGACGCTGTGACCGAAGGCGGCGCTTCAGCCGCTCTGGTGGCCTCCATTGTCCATTATGGGCAGTATCCGATTTCCGTGCTGAAGCGCTATTTCGCCGAGCGCGGCGTCCCCGTGCGCGGAAGCTGGTAAGGCTCGGCCGGGCGTATTTAGGCGAATTCCGTAACGAAGGCGGCAGGTGCGGGAGTTTTTCCCGCAGCGTTTTGGCCGCGTCCAGTTCAAAATCCGCGAAATCAAAGCCCGGAGCCACAGTGCAGCCGACTAGGGAAAACCCGGCCCCGACAGCGGCCGCGCGCCGAACCAATGCCCGGCGGGAACGGCGGCCTGCACCGCCCGTCCGGCCGCCCTCTTGGATGAAATCCGGGCCATTGCGGAAGAAAACGGCGCTCCTATGACCACCGCCGCAAACAGCATGAGTAAACTAGCGCCCGGGTGGCGGAGTTGAAAAGCCTGATTGAGCGGTTG
>JAVBVM010000167.1:0-12798 GCA_031554295.1 Desulfovibrionaceae bacterium
GGCACCGGCCACCACCCCACCACCGCCCTCGGTCTGGCCGCCCTCTCCGATCGTTTCGACCAGGGCCGCATTGCCTCCGGCATGCGCGTCTTCGATGTGGGAACCGGCTCCGGCATTCTTTCCATTGCCGCCGCCAAGCTCGGCCTGACCGGCCTGGCCGTGGACCTTGATTCCCTGGCCGTGGACAATACCCGCGAAAACGCCGTGGCTAACCAGGTGGCCGATGCCATCGAGATCCGCCAGGGCAGCACCGAGCACGTCAGCGAGCGCTTCGACTTGATCCTCGCCAACATCCTCGCCCAACCCCTGCGCGAAATGGCCCCCGACCTTCTCGCCCGTCTCAAGCCCAACGGCTGCCTCGTTCTCTCCGGCCTCCTCACCCTCCAGGCCGACGGCGTCGAAGCCGCCTATGCGGCCCTTGGCCTGCCCCCGGCCCAGTGCGCCTCCGAAGGCGAATGGGCGCGGCTGGTTTGGGCGTAGCGCGGAAAAGACAGGCGTCCGGCGGCCAGGGGGACATTGCCCCTTTGGCCGCCGTGCCGCTGCTATGACCCGTTCATGCGCTTTGCGGTAAGTTTACGTTTTGAACGGGCGCAGGCTCCCGTGGCTCCGATCGGATGTTCCGGCGTTCCGTCTGGCTTTTTCTGGCCGCCCCCCTTTTGAGGAAACGCGCGTTTCCGCCCCAGCGCTCGTAGCGCGACGGCCGGGCGGCGGCGCAGGCGGGAATCCAGCGGATATCGCTTGGTGTTTTTTTGTATGCGGCGCCTCGTCAGCAAAATAAAAACTCCCGCTACACGGGAGCTTTTTCGCTACTTCGGCGAAACCAGAATTCTATCGCCGCGTAATCCGGCGGGGATTCCCTGGATAAGTTCGCGGCCGGGTTTGGCATGCGCCGGGAGTTCGCACGTAATATAGAATTCGCAAAGCCCTCGGCCTCTTGCACCTTCCTGGGAAACGGTCAGGCTCGGCAGGGCGAGCAGGCGCCGGGTGAAGGCGGTTTTTTTCTCAGCCAGCTCGGCGCGCAAAAGGGCGGAGCGGGCGTCTTTTTCCGCTTTGGCGATCTGATTGGGGAAGCCGGCGGCGGGCGTGCCGGGGCGGCGTGAATAGGGGAAAACGTGGCCGTAGGTCATGGGCAGGTCGCGGGCCAGGTCCAGGGTTTGGGCAAAGTCGCCGTCGCTCTCCCCGGGGAAGCCGATTAGCAGATCCGCGCCCAGGGCGAAGGTCGGCCAGATGGCGGCCAGGCGATTGAAGAACGGGGCCAGGGTGTCCGGGCTGTAATGGCCGCGCCCCATGCGGCGCAGCACATCGCGGCTGCCGCTTTGCAGGGAAAGATGCAGGTGCGGGCAGAGCAGGCGGCCGCGCGCAAAGGTATCCAGGGCTTTTTCGTTAAGTTGGCCCGGTTCCAGGGAGCTCAGGCGCAGGCGGGCGCGGCCCGCCCATTCCGGGGCGAAGCGGGCTTCCAGGTGATTCAGCAGATCCCAAAAGTCAGGCGCGGCCGGCGATTCCAGCGAGGCGGGCAGATCTGGGCCGAATTGGCGCAGATTCACGCCGGCCAGGACGATTTCGCGGAACCCGGCTTCGAGTAGGCGTCGCAGTTCGTCGGCCACGTCTTTGAAGGGGCGGCTGACCGCCGCGCCGCGCGCCAGGGGCACCACGCAAAAGGCGCAGCGGTGCGAGCAGCCGTCCTGCACTTTCAGGATGGGCCGGGCGCGGGTGAAGTCCGCGATGCTGAAGGGCGGAAAAGCTGGGGACGCGCCTGGGGCGGCGGCCGGCGAAAAGAGCGCCAGCAGGCTTTGCTTTTCCGGCTGCGGCACAATCCGGTGGATGCCGGGCAGTTCGGCGATGCCCGTGTATTCCGGGCCGGAAAGCTGTGCCGCGCAGCCGGTGAGCATAATGCGCGCCGCCGGGGCGGCGCGGTGCAGGCGGCGGACCATCTGGCGCACGTCGGAAACCGCCCGGGCAGTGATGGCGCAGGTATTGATCAGGATGACGGAGGCCCTGGCCGGGTCCGGGCTTTCCTCGGCTCCGGCGGCCAGCCATGCCTGGCGCAGGGCCTCGCTTTCGTACTGGTTGACCTTGCAGCCCAGGGTGGCGATGTGGAACTGGGGCTTTGCCATGGTGGGAAAGGAATGGGCGGGCAACGCGGCCGGAACGGGCAGCCGCGCCGCGCGGTCGGAAATTAGTCGATGCCCATGGCCTTGCCGATTTTCTTGGCCATTTTGCGCACTTTTTCCATGGGCTTGTTCCCTTCCAGGGCGGCGAACTCGCGCAGCAGTTCAGCTTGGCGCGGAGTGAGGTTTTTCGGCGTTTTCACGCGCACTTCGATCAGCAGATCGCCGGAAGAGCTGTTGCGGCGGCTCGGGTCCGGCAGGCCCAGGCCGGGCATGCGCAGAATTTCGCCGGGTTGGGTGCCGGGCTGGATATCCAGATGCGCCGGATCATCCAGGGTGGGCACCTCGATGCGGTCACCCAAGGCGGCCTGCGCAAAGGAAATTTCCTTGGAAAGGATCAGGTGCTGGCCTTGGCGTTCGAAAACTTTATCAGGCGAAACCGTGATATTCACGAACAGATCGCCCGGGGGACCGCCGTTGACGCCAAGCTCGCCCTCGCCGCGCAGGCGCAGGCGGCTGCCGGAGTCCACGCCGGCCGGGATGCGCACGGAAAGTTCGCGCGTCTGTTCGCGCGCGCCCTGGCCTCGGCAGGCCGGGCAGGGTGATTTGATCACCGTGCCTTGGCCCCGGCAGCTCGGGCAGGGGACGGCGATTTGGAAAAATCCCTGGCGCTGGCGCATTTGGCCGCTGCCGCCGCATTGGGGGCAGGTCTCCGGCCGGGTGCCGGATGCGGCGCCTGTACCGTTGCAGTCTTCGCAGGGCACGGTGCGCGGCAGGGTGAGCTTGATTTCATCCCCTTTGGCGGCCTGGCGGAAGGAAAGCTTGGCGTTATAGGCCAGGTTCGCGCCGGCCTGGGCGCGGGTGCGCGAGGTGCGGCCGGCCGCGGAAAAGCCGAACAGATCGCCAAAAATGTCGCTGAACTGGCTGAAAATGTCTTCGGCGGAATGGAAGTGGTGGCCGTTGCCATTGCCAAGGCCGGCATGGCCGAAGCGGTCGTAACGGCCGCGCTTGTCGGGGTCGCGCAGCACTTCGTAGGCTTCGGCCGCTTCCTTGAACTTCTGCTCGGCTTCGGGATTGTCGGGATTCCTGTCCGGATGGTGCTGGAGGGCGAGCTTGCGATAGCTGCGCTTTATTTCCTCGTCGGAAGCGGTGCGTTCGACGCCGAGCACCTCATAATAATCAAGCTGTATGGCCATTGCGGGGTCCAGAATTCGACATTCGGGCGGTTAAAGCGCGGCGCTCTGATCGGAACCGGCTTCTTCGCCCGCTTCGGGCATAACCTTGCCCGCGGCGATTTCGCGCAGCGCGGTGACAACTTCCTTGTTGCGCGAATCCACCAGCGTCTCATATCCGTCGCGGTACTGGCGGACGCGCTTGATGGCCATCTGAACCAGCAAAAAACGATTGTCCACTTTTTCCTGGCAATCTTCAACAGTGATGCGGGCCATGGGGGAACTCCTTCGCAGCCGGGGCTGCATCAAAAACGCACGCGCGTTTTGAACACGTGAATTTCATCAAATATGCATTGTCAGGCGGGGTGTCAATAGGGAAAAATCGCGCTCGGCCACAGAAGCCGCGCTCCGCGCGGCAGCGCCGAATTGTGCGAAAGAAAGCGACGGAAGACGCATTAATTTTCGTCGTCGTACCATTCGCTGTCGAAGTCATCGATGAGCCGGTAGCTGCGGATATGCAGGAGGAGTACGCCATCCTTTTCGCGTACCGCCCCCCTGGCTTCAACCCGCACATTCATCTGGTCGGCCAGATCAATGCCGGCGCCGCGGGGCTCGATAAAGTACTCCTTGTCTCCGTG
This sequence comes from Desulfovibrionaceae bacterium, assembly GCA_031554295.1. Classification (GTDB taxonomy): domain Bacteria; phylum Desulfobacterota; class Desulfovibrionia; order Desulfovibrionales; family Desulfovibrionaceae; genus JAVBVM01. The sequence continues at coordinate 3,919 of JAVBVM010000167.1, forward strand.
GGCGAGGGCGAACGTTGCCGAATGCGCCTCCCCGCCGGTGAGGATGGGAACGATGTAGCCTATGAGCGTGCGCACGTCTTCAGTGATCTTGTTCATGTCGTTTTCGCGCTGCCGGTGCATTTCAGCGCAGCTTTCCACGGGGCGGCTCATTTGTCCGGAATCGCCTTCAGCCGCATTTGAAGCGCGGTTCCTGTCAATTCGCATAACACATAAGTCGCTGCGCGCCGCATTTCAGTGCGCAGTAGTATAGTTAAATGCATATCACGGCAAATCAGCATGTTGTCAAGTTTCGCGGATGCGCGTTATGAAAAACTCTCAAAAATATGTAATAAAATATCCAATAAATACAGAGATCAGCCGTAAGCATCTAAAAAATATGATTCTCTTCACATCTTTTATTTTTCTAATGAACAAGCTATTTTTGCTATGGGAGTTCTGAACGCTTGGAGCAGGGAGCGCTATGCCCTTTGATGCCGTACTGTCCGCGCCTGAAATTCGCGCGCGTATGCTTGCCGCCCGCCGGGAATTGACGCCCGGCTTCCGGGCCGAGGCGTCCCGGCGGGCGGCCGAGCGGCTCATATCCACCCCGGAATGGGCGCGGGCGCGGCGCGTGTTGCTCTACGCCGCGGCGCGCAATGAACTTGATGCCCAGCCTCTGCTGGAGGCGGCCTGGCAGTCGGGGAAGCGGGTTTTTCTGCCGCGTTGCCTGCCGACGGACAATTGCATGGAGGCGGCTGTCTGCGCCGGCCCGGAGCAACTCGCTCCCGGTCGATTCGGCATCGCCGAGCCTGTTCCCACCTGTCTTGCGCTTGATTCCGGGCAGGAAGCGGACGGCCCGCAGCTTGTCATCGTGCCGGGGCTGGCCTTTGATCGCAAGGGCAATCGTTTGGGGCACGGTCAGGGGTTTTACGATCGTTTTCTCGCGCAGCCGCTGGCGCGCAACTGCCTGCGCATCGGCTACGCCTACGCTTTCCAGGTGCTGGACGCCCCGCAGACGCTTGCCGCCCACGCCCTGGATATTCCCATGCATGCCCTGTGCACGGAAAAGGAGTTTTTATGGATATGAGCCAATTGCCCGAGCTTGATTTCATCCCTTTCCGCTTTCCCGGCGTGCCGCGCGCACGCTGCGCCTTTCAAATCCGCCGCGCCGCCACGGTCGCCGACCCGGACGCCGACAATATCGCCCTGAACGGCGGATCGCGCGAGCGCGCCGTCGCCAACCGTAAAGCCCTGGGGCCGGCCCTGGGTCTGGCCGGCTGGGCGGAAATGCACCAGGTTCATGGTTCGGAAATGTATTTCGAGCCGCCGCTCACCCAGCCCGAACACGGGCCGATCATCCAGGTGGACGGCCTGGCCACCACCCGGACCGGCTTTGGCCTGGTGATCAAGACGGCGGACTGTCAGCCGATCTTTCTGACTGACCCGGAAGGCCGGCGTCTTATGGCCCTGCACGTGGGCTGGCGCGGTAACCGCGCGAACTTTATCGGCAGCGCGGTGCGGGAATTCTGCGCCCGCTACAACCTGAACGCGCGCGATCTCTATGCCGTGCGCGGGCCGAGCCTGGGGCGCGGAGCGGCCGAATTCAAGGACGCGCATAAGGAATGGGGGCCGGACTTCATGCCCTGGTTCGACCACGCCACCAATATGCTCGACCTCTGGGGCATTACCCACCACCAACTCACCCAGGCCGGGCTGAGCGGCGACCGGATCTACAGCCTGGATCTCTGCACGCTCACGCTTTCGGACCGCTTCTTCTCCTTCCGGGCCGGCGCGCCGGGGCGGCAGGCGTCGGTGGGATGGATTGCGGACGAGTGAAATTACGCCTCCGGTGGTCAAGGGGCTGTCGCCCTTGGAAATCCGGATGAGGAGGGTTTGTATGAGCCAGGCATGTTTACCCGAACGCGCCCCAGCCGTGGCCGGCTATTTTTATCCGGGCGAGCCGGACAAGCTTGCCGCCACTGTCAAAAACCTGCTCAAGGCGGCCGAACGGCCGGAGAATGTGAAAGTTATCGATAGGCCGCTGATGCTGATGGTGCCGCACGCCGGCTATATCTATTCAGGAAAAGTCGCGGCTGAGTGTTTAGCCCAGGCGCGCCTGCCTGAAACCATCTTCCTGCTGGGGCCGAACCATACCGGCAAGGGGCGGCGCCTGGCCGTGTGGCCGGGCGGCTGTTGGCGCACGCCGCTTGGCGCCGTGCCGGTGGACGAGGATCTGGTCAAGCTTTTGACCGAATCGGACGCGGGCTTCGCGCCCGACACGGCGGCGCACGCTGGGGACCACTGCCTGGAGGTGGTGCTGCCTTTTCTGCAAGTATTGGTTCCGACAGTGCGGATTATTCCAATAAGCGTGGCCTGGCCGGATTTGAACGGACTCAGGCATGCCGCCGAAGTCCTGACACTGGCCATGGAAAGCCTTGCGGCGGAGGGGCGTGATGCCTGCCTGCTGGTTTCCTCGGATATGAGCCACTTCCTGCAGGACGAAAACGCCCGCCGCGTGGACAGTGTGGCCCTGGAGCGGCTGCTTGCCCTGGACCCGGAGGGGCTGTTCAACACGGTCCTGGGGCAGCGCATTTCCATGTGCGGCGTTCTGCCGGCCACCCTTGCCCTGTTCGCCGCGAACAGGCGCGGCGCCACGCAATCGCGGCAGGCCGCCTACGCCACTTCCGGCGACGTGTCCGGCGATAAAGGCCGGGTGGTGGGGTATTCAAGCGTCATTGTCTGGTAGGCGCTCCGACTGAGCGTCGGATTTTTGAATGCGCCGAAACCGATACTCCTCCTTGTGGGACAAAGCTTTTTGCCGGTAAATAGAGTGGCAAGCCTTTTGCAAAGCCTCCGTCAGATACGACAACGCGGGGCTCCCGCATTCAGAGTTCCATGAAGGAGGCTTTCATGTTCTTTTTGCTCGGTAATGAAAAGAAGGTCCGTAAGGCGGAAAAGGATATCCCGGAAAACCTGGGCCGCGTGCGCGAATTGTTCCAGTCGGGCCGTTTTCCGGTGGTGACCACGCCATTCATGGAAGATAAACGCGTGCGCGTGCTGGGCCTTGTGGCCTGCCGGGGCTATGACTCGGATGAGGCGTTTTTCGGCATGGCGGCCCGCGCCGTGAACAAGGGCGCGCAGGCCATCATTGGCTATCAGGAGAATGTGGCCTTCCACCCGGACGGGTCGAAGTTTTTCTCTTGTTACGGCACGGCCGTGCAGATTGAAAAAGACGAGCACAAGGGCTCGCAGCTCGCCGTCAGCGCCTAAGCGCGCGTTGATGCGGCATTTGACTGCAACATTCCGTAGTTATTGTTAAATTCTTAGGGCATTTTACGCTTGAGTTTGTCGCTTAACGGCGGGCAAAGCCCGCCTGCGACAAACCCGCGATGCCGCCATGCCGCGCTTCGCGCCGCCAGAGCACTTTGTTCAATATGAATTTTCAAGGTTAAAACGCATGGTCAGCCGGGGGCGTGCAGCGGAATAAGCGGCTTGCGCCCGGCCTGCGGGCCGGGTATACGCAACGCCATGAACACTGAGTATATTCTTACCCTTTCCTGTCCTGACAAGCAGGGCATTGTCGCCGCTGTCAGTACCTTTTTGTCTGGCCGCGGCTGCAATATCTTGTCCAGCGGGCAGTACGGCGACCCGGTCAGCAACACCTTTTTCATGCGCGTGCGCTTTGCGGACGAGCAGAACGCCGCGCGGACGGAAGATGCCTTTGTGGCGGATTTTCACTCCATTGCCGTGGCCTATTCCATGCAATGGCGTCTGCACGCGGCCGCCCGCCGGACGCGCGCCCTGATCCTGGTTTCAAAATTCGGGCACTGTCTGAACGATCTGGTCTACCGCACGCAAACCGGCGCCCTGGCCATGGATATTGCCGGCATAGTCTCGAACCATAAGGACTTTGAGGAATTCGCGCGCCGTCAGAACATCCCCTACCATTACCTGCCGGTGACGCCGGCCAATAAGGCGGAACAGGAAGCGCGCCTGCTTGCTCTGGCGCGTGAAGAACAGACGGATTTGCTCATTCTCGCCCGCTATATGCAGGTTCTTTCCCCGGCTTTGTGCCGCGAGTTTTACGGACGCTGCATCAACATCCATCATTCGTTCCTGCCAAGCTTCCGGGGGGCGAAGCCTTATCAACAAGCCTATGACCGGGGTGTGAAGCTGATTGGCGCGACTGCTCACTATGTGACCGGCGACCTGGACGAAGGCCCGATTATCGAGCAGGACGCCGAACGCGTGGACCATGCCCATTCCGTGGCGGACCTGGTGTTCGTGGGCAGGGATATCGAGTCGGTAGTGCTGGCCAGGGCCGTCAAATATCATTTGGAGCACCGCGTATTATTAAACGGAAGTAAAACCGTGGTGTTGAAATAAGTTTTTCCTTGAGCAGGGCCCTTTTTCATTCAAGATTGCATACGGTTGCCCTTTGGTGGTATACTCCAGACAAGACCAAGGCTGTGCGCGTGGCGCCGCATGGGGGGGGCGGTACGTTCTCCGCCTGATCCATGGTTCGGAGAGGAAGATGTCGGAATTCCAAGACACTGCCGCGCCGCCTACAGGGGCGGAAGGGACTCCTCACCGTCTGCGTTACCGGGACAGCATCGCCGCGCGCATCGTCGCCTATACCTGCCTCATGTTTCTGCTGATGACCTGTCTTCTGGTCTTCATCAGCAACCAGATGTACAAGACCTCCTTCTATAACTACAGCAACAAACTTTGCCTGAGCAGCAACGCCCTGGCCGGCGCGGTCATTAACGGCGATCTGGTGGAGCGTTTCGCGAAAACGTTCACGGTGGACGAGGACTATGTGCGATTCGCCGCCAAGATGGACGAGCTGAAAGAAAAGATGGAGGCGAAATACTTTTACATCCTTGTGGATAACGGCGTGCCGGGAATGTACACCTACATTTACGACGCCACCCACAGCGAGGAATACCCCGGGGAGGAATACGCCCTGGGCCTGGATGAAACCATTGACGAATATGAGGGCGCCGCGGAGGTGTTGGCCACCGGCAAAGGCTTTGAAAAGGCGGAATACTACAACGATAAATACGGCGAGCTCTATTACGCCTATGCCCCGATCTTCAATTCCCAGGGCAAAGCCGTGGCCTTTGTCGGAACGGACATAGACATCACGCCCCTGCATGCGCAAATGGGGGACTACCGCCTGGTCATCACCAGCGCGCTGGTGGTGATAATTCTTGGTTTTTCCCTGATTTGCTTCTTGATCGTGCGGCACACTCTCACCCTGCCCATGCAACGCATCACGGACGGCGCCATACGCCTTTCGCGCGGGGATATGGACCTGCGCCTGCCCCCGGCCACCTTCCAGCGCCGCGACGAGATCAGCCGGTTGGGCGCCGCTTTTGAAATCATGGCCCGCAGCATTTCCGGGCTTATTCTGGATATAGAGCACATCATGCGGGCGGCCCGCGACGGTCTGCTGGGGAAGCGGGCGGATCCTTCGGTCTACCGGGGTGATTACCGGCACATCATTTCCGGCGTGAATAAAACCTTGGACGTGGTCTGCCGGCATTTCGACGCCATAGCGGACGCCATCGGCCTTTTTGACGCTTCCGGCAACCTGCTTTACGGCAACCGGACTCTGGACGGCTTCACCCGCCTGCATGGGCTGGACCCGCGCCAAAAGGACTTTTTCGTGAAATTGCTGGGAAGCGGGGCTGAAGGCTCTGAGGAGAAGGTCCGGCGGCTCTTCGGCGGAGCGGAACGGGGCTTCTTTTCCGAGGAAGTCTGCCTGCCGGGCGGGAACGGGGAGGACGGCGGCGAGAGCCGCAATTACGCGCTGACCCTTCTGCGGGCCGAGGAAGACGCCTTTCTGTCCGGGGACGAGTTCTTCGGACCGGCGGAGGAACCCGCCTGCGTGATGATGATGCTCAGCGACGTGACCATGCTCATCCGCGCCCGGAACGACGCCGAGGCGGCCAGCCGCGCCAAGAGCGCCTTCCTCTCCCGCATGAGCCATGAAATACGCACGCCCATGAACGCCATCAGCGGCATGGCGCAGATCGCGAAAAGCTCCACGGATCTGGAAAAAATCCGCAGTTGTCTGGCGCAGATCGACAACTCCTGCGGGCACCTGCTGGGCATAGTCAACGACATCCTGGACTTTTCCAAGGTCGAGGCCGGCAAACTGAAGCTGGACGAGCGGGAATTCTCCCTGGTGGCGGATTTGGATTTTGTGGTGTCCATGATGATGCCGCGGGCCAGGGAAAAGGATTTGGCCATCAGCTTGCGCGCGGGCGGCATCAAGCGCGGCCTGATCACAGCCGACTCGTTGCGCCTGAACCAGGTGCTGCTCAACCTTTTGTCAAACGCCATCAAATTCTCCCACCGGGGCGGCGAAATCGTGCTTTCCGTAGAGGAAATGGAATTTGCGGACGGAAAAAGCGTGTACAGCTTCACTGTTCGGGATCAGGGCATTGGCATAGACGCGCGCGCGGCCGAACGGCTCTTCCTGCCCTTTGAGCAGGCGGAAAACGGCACCAGCCGAACCTACGGCGGCACCGGCCTGGGGCTGGTCATCGCCCGCAGCCTGGTGGAGATGATGGACGGGAAAATATTCCTGGAGAGCGAGCCGGGCAAGGGCAGCGCTTTTACCTTCACCATCCGGGTGCTTTCGCGGGTCAGCGGGGAAAGCGAGGGCTCCTTCGCGCCCGAACCGGCGCCGGAAGCCGCGCCTCACGATTTTTCCGGAAAGCGGGCGCTCATTGTGGACGATATTGACATAAACCGCGAGATTCTCCTCGGCCTGTTGCAAAGCACCGGCATCGCCATGGATGAGGCGGAAAACGGCCGCAAGGCCGTGGATGTCTTTAACGCCTCGCCGTCGGGCTATTATGACATCGTCCTCATGGATATGCAGATGCCGGTCATGGACGGCTGCGACGCCACCCGGGAAATCCGCGCCTTGAACCGGCCGGATGCCGCAAGCGTCTTCATCGTGGCCATGACGGCCAACGTGATGAAAGAAGATGTGGATAAAGCCCTGGCCGCCGGCATGAACGCGCACCTGGGCAAGCCCATTGTCGTGGGTGAGGTGTTGAGCGCCATCGATCGGGCGTTGAAAAGCCAGAGGGCTTGAGCGCGGTTCACCGTGGCCTTCCAGGGCGGATCCATCGCTTCAATCTGTTCCCGACTATGGGGATTTTCGCCGTTTTTCTGAAAAATCAGCATGCCGATCAGCTTCACCAGCCTGTCCTGCTGGCTGAAATCCGCCACTGCGTCCGGCCGTTGTCAGAAAGGGCTTTTAAAGGCCCCCCCCCTTTTTGGCCGCCGGAGGCGTTTCTTCAGATCGTCAAGGAATTTCCAGGCCGGCCAGGATATTTTCCACAACCTTGCGGCGGGCGGCCAGGGAATTGTCGGCCAGGCTCTGGGCGGATTCAATGCGCAGGCCGCCGGGCTCCAGGCCGGGGTCGGCCTTGACGCTCCAGGCGCCGAGACTGGGGGTGCGTTCCTTGGCGGAGAGAATAATGTCGGCCACGGCCGCCTCGTCTTCCGGGTTGACGCGAATGGTCAGGCGGCGCTGGTCGTCGAGCAGCTTCACGGCGTCAAGGTAGAGGGCCTCAAGCACGGCGGCCCGTTCGTTGGTCAGGGTAAGGCCGGTGACGCGTTCGACAGCCAGGCGCAACACAGCCACCAGGTCGTCTTTCCAGGCCGCGAGCACGGGGGCGGACTGGGTCTGAATGGCGTCCAGCACGGCGGAAACCGAATCGCCCATGTTGGCGCGGAAATCGTCAAGTTCCTGCTGGGCCTGGGCCAAGCCCTCCTCATGTCCTTGGGCATGGGCCTGGGAGCGCAGTGCCTCGGCCTCGGCCCGGGCGGATTCCAGAATTTCCTGGGCCAGAGCGGCGGCTTTGGCGCGCACGCGCTCCAGATACAGGGCCTCGGTGGCCGGATCCCAGCCGCTGGCCTGGGCGCCGGAGACACCGGCCAGGGTGGTCTCGTTGGCGGAACCGGGGCCCATGAAAATGGTGCCCCAAGTTTTGGGCTCGTCGGGCGTCCCGGCGGGCGCGGCCGTTCCGTCCGCTCTGTCCGGCCTGGGCTTTTCGGAGGGGCTAGACAAAGACATCCCCGGATCCTCGGCTGACCATGATGCGGCCTTCGGACTCGAGGCGGCGCACGGCCTTGACAACGTTCTGCTGGGCGGCTTCCACGTCGGAAAGCTTGGTCGGCCCCATGATTTCCAGGTCTTCCTTGATCATGGCCGAAGCGCGTTCGGACATGTTTTTGAAGAACTTTTCCTTGAGGTCATCCGAGGCGGAACGCAGAGCCATGGTCAGGTCGTCGTTGGAAAGCTCCTTCAGCAGTTCGCGGATGCTCTTGTCGTCCAGGCCCCTGATGTCGTCGAACACGAACATGAGGTTGCGGATGTCCTCGGCCATCTGGGTGGATTCTTCCTCGATTTCCGAGAGCACTTCCTCTTCGGTGGCGCGATCCACGGCATTGAGGATTTCGGCCACGGCCGGAACGCCGCCCACCTTCTTGCCTTCCTTGCCGCCCATGGCGATGAGCTGGCTTTGCAGAACGCGGTCGACTTCCACCAGCATTTCCTCGGGCACGGCTTCCAGCCGGGCCAGGCGCATGAGCACTTCTGTGCGCACGCCGGCCGGCAGGCTGGAGAGCAGGGCGCCCGCGTTGTCCGGGGCCAGGTGGCCGAGGATCAGGGCCAGGGTCTGGGGGTGTTCGTTGCGCACGATTTGGGCGAGCAACTTGGGGCTGACGTTGGATAGTTCGCGGAAGGGCGCGGGGCCGGCTTCCAGGCTGAGCGAATCCATGACGTACTTGGCGGTTTCGCTGTCCAGGTTTTTCGAGATCAGGCGCTTTACCGCGTCGCTGCCGCCGGTGACCATTTCCTGGCCGCTGACCATG
>JAVBVM010000128.1:0-3819 GCA_031554295.1 Desulfovibrionaceae bacterium
ACGGCGGAGCACCCCACTCTGGGCAACGGCCGCCAGTTGCCCTCAAAGCTCAGGGAAGCCTGCGGCGGCATGTGGCCGGATGAGGCGTACCCTGATTTGAAGGACTGGTAAGCCTGGCGGCAAAACCACACAATCCATCCCAGGTAGGAAACAAAAGCGTTCAGGCGCGATTGACCCGCTCTCTGGCGCCAAGCGCTCTCTGGCAGTTCTAAGCCTTATGTGGTAAGTGCTGGCCTCCTGTTTTTAGAAAAACCAAATATCTCGGTGGGGCTATGCGATTATTCCGACTTTTCGTTTTTTGTTGCGCCTTCCTTTTTCTGGCGCCCGGCACAGGAACTGCCGCCGACTTCCAGTGCGCCTTTGAAAAAGACCACAATCCGCCCGTGGATGAAAACAGCGAGGCGCACAAGCTGTATTTGCAGGCGCGGGAGTTGGAAAACGCCAAGCCAGAGTGTAACAGCCCGTAGCAATACGGGCTTTTTACTTTTGGTGCGGGTGTCCCGCTTTATCCGGAGATTTTTACGCGAATTCCCGCCAGACGCCGCGAGCCAAGCCGAAGGCGATGAACCAGACTATGATGCAAACCAGAACATTCAGAACCTGCCAGGCGCGAGGGCGGGAAAAGACCGGAGCCAGCCACTTGCCGCATTGGGCCAGCAGAAAAAACCAACACAGGGAAGCGCACACGGCCCCCAAACCGAACAGGTAGCGGCCGTTGCCGGCATAGCTGCCGCTGATCGCGCCCAGCATGACCACGGTATCCAGATAGACGTGCGGATTGAGCAGGGAAACGGCCAAAGTGGCCAGAAGCGTGCGCTGAAGGCTCTTTTGTTTTTCGGCCCTGACGTCGGCGGTCAAACTTTGCCGTTCGCGGGCGCGCAACAGGCTTTTCAAGCCGAAAACGAACAGAAAGAGCGCGCCGCCGATGCCGGCGATGAGACGCAAAGCGGGAATGGAGGCCACCAGCGTTCCCAGGCCGAGCACGCCGACGGAAATGAGGATGGCGTCCAGGAGCGCGCACAATCCGGCCACAGGCAGGGGATGGTTCCGGCGGATGCCCTGCACCAGCACAAAGGCGTTCTGCGCGCCAATGGCGATGATCAGGCTCGCGCCCATGCCCAGCCCCTTGAGAAATATGACTCCCATGCTTGCTCGTCTCTATTCTCAGGCCATGGCAAAGGTGAACAGCGACATGCCGTTGTCCACCAGTCTTTTATCCAAGGCCAGCAAGCGGCGTAGCGTGGCGAACGGGATATCCGCGGGCGCGCCGGCCAGGGCGGCGAAGTAGATTACTCCGCCAAGCGGCCGCACTTCGGCCCGCGGAAACAGTTCAGCCAGGGCGGGCAGGATTGAGGACGAATCAATGGCTTCCGAAGGGTCGGAAGCCTCGATCAAAGGGATTGAAGGCAACCGCACCGGCTCACCGCCCAGAAAGACCCGGGCGGAATTGATCGCGGCCAACATGGCCGGCGGCCATTGGAAGCGCGTGGGGCCAGTATAATCCTGAAGGCACAGCGCCCCGCCGGGGACAAGGCTTGCCCGGCTGAAGGCCAACGCGGCCCGGGCGTCCGGCATGTGGTGCAAGGCACTGTTCCAGAGAAAAAAATCGTAGGGCTCGTGCGCCTGAGCAAAGGCGTCGCCCACCGTATAGTGAACGCGCCCGGCCAGGCCGGCCTGTTCCGCCAGGCGCATGCCGTGCCTGGCGCGTTCCTCGGAAAGCTCGAACAAGTGGAAATGCTCGACAAGGCCCGCCTTCAGCAGCTCGATTTCCTTATTGGCGTCGCCGCAGCCAATGGAACAGGCGCGGGCAAAGGGAAGCCGCCGGGCATATTGGGCGCGCAGGCGCTCGATCATGCCATCGCTCCACGCCGGCAGGGCTTTGCCGCAGATCAGCCGGTTGATGTGGCGCAGGACGTGTGTAGAGTAGCCCCAGCTCCAGATCGCGCGCGGGTCCGCCTGGCGCTGCTGCCATTTGTCCCATGCCTGGCCGACCTGTTGGCAATAGGCGGCGTCAAGACCACTCGGGCCGTCCGGCGCGCGGGCCGGCATTTTGGAATCATTCGCCTGATCCATGCGTTTCCCCCAGCCTGCCAAATTAACTTCGCCGGGTAAAATTGCAAGGCATATTCCAGACCCGGCAAAAAAAAACGCGCCGCCCCCGGTACGGAAGCGGCGCGCCGTCAATACGCTTTGCCCGCTGGGCGCTTTTACATCCTGAACAGACGCTTGGCGTTGCCGTAGGACATCATATCCTTCTGGTGCGGATACAGGTGATTCACGGTATTCCACCAGCCGAACGCATATTCCATGTATTCATAGGGGTAGTCGATGGAGAACATCACGCGCTCAATGCCCACTTCGGCAATGGCGTTGTCCAGGGCCGGAGTGTGCCAGTGGCCGCTGGTGGTCAGGTAGAAGTTCCGACGGAAGTATTCGGTCAGGGGCTGCTTGTTGGCGCCCAGGCCCGTACCGTTGCGCTGCATGTACAGGCGGTGCTGCGCGCGCGGCAGGAGGAAGGTCACGCCTTCGCCCAGGTGGCCGAGGATGATGGTCAGATTCGGGTAGCGATCGAACAGTCCGCTCATCATCAGGCGGAGGGCATGCGTGGCCGTTTCAACGGCAAAGCCCCAGGCCGAGCCGATCAGGCTCGGGAAGCCGTCGTAAATGCGGCGGCCGGCGCCGAACATGGGCTCGCGCGGGTGCAGGTACACGGGCACGTTCAATTCGTTGACCTTGTCCCAGAACACCATATTCTGCGGCTCGTCCAGATAGGCCACCTTGTCGCCGATATTGCTGAAGCCGTTGATCATCGCGCCTTTCATGCCGAGCTTGGTAACCGCGCGGTCCAGTTCGTCAGCGGCCTTCTTCGGATCCTGCATGGCCACGGTGGCGAAGGCGGTGAACTTGTCCGGATAGGGCTTGGTGTAGTTTTCCACCAAGAAGTCGTTGGTTTCGTGAGCGAATTCCACGGCCAGGCCGGTGTCGGCAATGGCCTGCGCGCCCGGCGAGGTCAGCGACAAGATCATGTGATCCACGCCGAACTTCGCCATGTCCGCCAGCCGGATGTCAGGGCGGATCAACTTGGCTTCCACGTCCTTCATGTAGGCTTCGCCGTTGCGGCCGGCTTCGCCGGAGGAATCCCACAACGCGTTGTGGCGGGGAGTGGAAACATGTTCTTCAAGGGCGATGATCATGGCAGGCTCCTTTGGTTAAAACGTAAATGTGATGAGCACCTCTGTAAAAAAGCAAACGAGCGGCCTTTCGGGCGCCGCGGCGGCGCTTCGAAAGCATTCTCTCCAATCATTACAGCTGGAACTTTTCCAGGCGTTCCATGGCTTCCAGGGTATCGGCCGCGCTGCCGAAGCCGGTCAGACGGAAATAGCCTTCTCCGTTCGGGCCGAAGCCCGCGCCCGGCGTGCCCACAATGCCGGCGCGCTCAAGCAGCGCGTCGAAAAAGCTCCAGGAATCCGTGGCTCCGGGCAGCTTCAGCCAGACATAGGGCGCATCCACGCCGCCGCACACGGAAAGGCCCTGCCGAAGAAAGCCCTCGCGAATGCGCCGGGCGTTGGCCAGGTAGCCTTCCACCGCGGCCTGGCACTCTTTCCAGCCCTCGGCGGTGTGCACGGCCTCGGCCGCGCGCTGGACAATGTACGGACAGCCGTTATATTTAGTCGTCTGACGGCGCATCCACAAACCATGCAGGGACACGGCTTTTTTCGATTCAGCCGCGAACCCGCGCGCCCTTTTCGGCACCACCGCGAAACCGCAGCGCAAGCCGGTGAAGCCGGCGGATTTGGAATAGCTGCGGAACTCGACCGC
>JAVBVM010000188.1:0-18326 GCA_031554295.1 Desulfovibrionaceae bacterium
CAGGGCCCGGTCCTTTTCAAAATGATTGCGGAATTCCTCATGCGTGGTCGAGCCCATGCAGCGGATCGCCCCTTCGGCCAGCACCGGCTTCAGGATGTTGGAGGCGTCCATGGAGCCGTCGGAAGTCGCGCCCGCGCCGACGATGGTGTGGATTTCGTCGATGAACAGGATGGCGCCGGGAATGGCCCGCAGTTCGGCCAGGACGTTCTTCAGGCGCGCTTCAAAGTCGCCCCGGTAGCGCGTGCCCGCGAGCAGCGAGCCCATGTCCAGAGCGAACAGGCGTACGTTCTTGAACTCGTCCGGCACCTTGCCGCTGGCCACGCGCAAGGCCAAGCCCTCGGCCAGGGCGGTTTTGCCCACGCCCGGCTCGCCCACCAGAATGGGGTTGTTCTTGCGCCGCCGGGCCAGAATCTGGATGCAGCGCTCCAGTTCGTTCACGCGGCCGACCAGGGGATCAATGGACCCGGCCTTGGCCCGGGCGGTCAGATCCGAGCAATAGGCATCAAGCGCGCTCTGCTGGGCTTCTTCGCCGTCCGCTTCGCGCTCCGCGCCTTCTTTGCCCGGCGCTTCCCGCTTCCGGCCCCGTCCCGGCCCCGTGGCGGCGCCGTCATTGCGCAGACGCGGCCCGTCGTCGCCCGGGTAGTGATGCGAAATATATTCAAGCACGGCCAAGCGGGTAATGCCTTGCTCCTTCAGAAAATAGGCGGCGTAGGAGTCGCTTTCCTCCAGCATGGCGGCCAGCACGTCGCCGATTTCCACACTCGGCTTGCCGGACGATTGCATCTGGCGCAGGGCGCGCTGCAACACGCGCTGCACGCCGAGCGTCTGCACCACTTCCGTGCGCGTGCCCGCGGGCAGCGGTTCCAGGTGGGTGGCGAAGAAGTCCTCCAGCCGGGCGCGCAACTCGCGCACGTTCACGCCCACGCCGGTCAGGATGGCGCGGCCTTTTTCCTCTTTCAGGATGCCGTAGAGCACATGCTCCAGCGTCAGGAATTCATGATTATGCCCGCGTACGGTTTCGACCGCCGAGGTTAAAGCCGCTTCAAGGCGTTTGCCTATCATATTACTATACCTCTATTCCAAATACACGCTATATAAAGTCAGTCAAAGACCAACGTAAATTATTCCGGTTCCATGGAGCAGCGCAGGGGAAAACCCGCGGCCTGGGCCCGTGAACGCACCTGGGAGACTTTTGTTTCGGCGATTTCCGCCGTGTACAGGCCGCATTCGCCCAGCCCTTTCTGGTGCACGGCGAACATGATGCGCACCGCTTCTTCCACCTGTTTGGTGAAGATCTCCATCAGCACGCCGACCACGAAATCCATGGTGGTGTAGTCATCATTATGTAGAAAAACCCGATACATACGAGGTTTTTCCGTCTCTATTTTTGGGAGCACGACGCTTTCGCGCCGGGTTTCGTTTTTTTGCGCCATATGTTTCAGCCCATTCCGGATGATGCCGTCTTTTTCCTGGAGCGTGTTCACTTTGAGATTGTTGCTTAACGGCGGGCAACGCCCGCCCGCGGCAATCCCGGGGCAATGATTCGCGAGTGAATCATTGCGGAGCGAATGAACCTTTTCAATGTCAATCCGCTCGGGCCAGTCCCAGTTCGTCCCGGATCCTAGCCAAGGCGGCCGGCGAAAAGGCGAAGTCATCGCGTGGGGGCAGGCCCCGTTCTTTGCGCCACCGCTTGTTCAAATCATGGTAATTGGCCGCGCTGGCGCGTTCTTGAGGCAGTTCCAGCTTCTGGATCACGGCCGCGATTGCCGTTTCGTCGCCTTCCAGCTCCACCACCGGGTACAAATCATCGTCCGCCTCGCCAAAGGGCAGGCGATCCAGGCATATTTCCACGCCGTCCAGCCGGCATATTTCCCGCGCCTTATCATAGGCAAAGGCTGCCGGGTAGCCCAATAATGCAAGAATAGTGCTCACGGATCGCGGGTTAGTCAAGGCGCTTTCCGTTTCCTCCTGCCGCTTGTAGCCCAGCGGGCTTTCCCCGGCGGCCGGGCTTTTGAAGGTCAGTAGTCCGCTTTTCCAGCCCGGGCCCTCACATTCGCGCACGCGCAGCAGGCAGCCGGCTTTCAGCAAGCGCCGGTCCGGCGAATCAAAAACCGTGTTGCGTTCAAGGTAAGGCCGGCCGCTCTCCATGCCCAGAGCCATCAGGCGTATACGCAGGTTATTCAGGTCCAGACCCGGGAATTTGACTTCAATTTCAAGCGACATGCCGCGCTCCTGACTACGTGCTTCAAATAGCCTCTCCACAGTGACCAAGGGTCCATGCAAAAGGGGGGCGTTTGCGCCGCCCCCCTCCCATACGCCGGCTAGAGAATGCCCGGCAGGTTGTTCTCGCGCAGCACGCTGTCGCATATCGCCAGATGATACATGGCGTGCCCGAGCATGATGTTGATCACAAGCAGCGTCGGCATGTCCATGCCGCGGCGGCTGCTGAAGCCTTCGTGCTTCTTCGTGAGATCCTCGTCTTTCAGGCTGTCGAAAAACTTGTTCGCGTACGCCATCATTTTGCTGATCAGCGCCTTGATCTCGGTCCGGCTGAGGGGCTTCGCTCCGATGTTTTTCATGTCCAACGTTTCCGGGGCCACGCCGCAGTTGAAGGGCGCCCCGTCTTTGTCGCGCACGAAATAGTCGATGGCGGCATAGGCGTGCGCCGCCTGCTGCCAGAATACCAGCTTGCCACACTGCTGGCTCCAGGCCGAATCCGGGCAGGCGTCAATGGCCTTTTCCAACATGCCATAGTTATTTGCGAACGTACCTTTGAGAATCTGAACCAACGCGGTGGACATATACCTCTCCTCTGCAAATGGTGGATGGTTTTCAGGCATGCAAAAATTTTAGCAAAGCGCCGGATCAATGACAAGGGAACAATACCGGGAGTGCGATAACGGCGGACTCAAACGCCTTGACAGGTCAGACCTTAGCGCGTAGCCCAACCGGAATGGACAGGAACACCCCGCAACCGCATGAATTCAAGCTGCCGCCCACCGGCGTGGAAAGCCACGCGCATCTGAACGGCAAGCACTTCCGGGCCGACCTGCCGGCGGTGCTTGAGCGCGCGCGGGGCGCCGGGATCAGCGCCATCGGCAACGTCTTCATGGGGCCGGACGAACTGGACGAAGGCGAAGCCCTGTTCGCCGATGCGCCTGAAGTTTTTTTCATCCTCGGCGTCCATCCGACGGACAGCCATCTGTGCACGGACGACGCGCTGGATCGCATGGCTGAACGCCTGCGCGCCAACCCGCGCATCAAGGCCGTCGGCGAAACCGGGCTGGACTTCTACTGGAAAACCTGCCCGCCCGACGTTCAGCACGCCGTTTTCCGCCGGCACCTGGCCCTGGCCCGCGAATGCTCTCTGCCCGTGATCATCCACTCGCGCGACGCCACCGAAGCCACCTTTCAGATACTGCTCGACGAAGGCTTCGCCCACAGACCCCTGCTCTGGCACTGCTTCGGCGGCAACACCGCCGATATGCGCCGTATTGTGGACAACGGCTGGCACCTCTCCATTCCCGGCCCGGTTACCTTCCCCGCCAACGGCGCCCTGCGTGAAGCCGCCGCCGTCGTCCCCCTCGACCGCCTTCTGATAGAAACCGACTGCCCCTACCTCACGCCCATTCCCTGCCGGGGAAAGCGCAATGAACCCGCCTACATCGTTTACACCGCCCAAACCATAGCCCAGGCGCGCGGCTTGGATCTGGCCGAACTCTGGACCGCGACCGGCGACAACGCGCGGAAATTTTTCAAACTGTAGAAAAAAGGCATGCCTTCGGCGGCCAAGGCCATGGGTTCCTGGAACCCCATTTAGCCGGGCGCGCGCCCGGACGTTTTTATGGGATGCCAGGTTTGCGTTGTATTCAGGCTCTGTCCCCGTGCCGCACCATCGCCGCCTTTTGAGAGGAAACGCTCGTTTCCACAGAACGAGTCGTGCCGCCAGGCCGGGCGGCTTCTGGCCGGGAAGGCGGCTTGAAAGACAAGATACTAGAATTAATTGATTTTTAACAGACGGTGACCCGTCTCTGCCCCGATTGCCTTTGCGGCGAGAACCCCGGTACGCGCAGCCGCGCCAGGTGCCCCTGAAAAGGCCAGTGAGCGTGGGCAGCGCTAACAAAAAGGTTTTTGAAGCCTCGGGTTGTCTGGCTTTTGCCCTTTCCGCCTTTCTCGCTTAACCCCGCGTGGACGGTTTCGGCGAAACCAAAAAGGAAAACGCCGCGCTTCGTACAAAGCGCGGCGTCCTGTCGCGGGGTCCGGGAAGGATGCTCCCCCTGGCCGGAGGCGTCCTTATAGTCCCAAATCCGCCAGCAACACGTATTTGGTCTCGAGGAAGCTCTGCAATCCTTCGCGGCCGCCTTCGCGGCCCATGCCGCTGTCTTTGATGCCGCCGAAGGGAACCTCGGCCGAGGCCAGGGTGGTGTCGTTGACGCCGACCATGCCGAATTCCAGGGCTTCGGACACGCGGAAGGTGCGGCCGATATCCTTGGTGAAGATGTAGGCGGCCAGGCCGTAAGGCGAATCATTGGCCAGGCGGATGGCGTCCTTTTCCGTGGCAAAGGGCATGACCGGGGCGATTGGGCCGAAGATTTCCTCATGCCAGGCGCACATGCCCGGGGTGACGTCGGCCAGTACCGTGGCTTCGAAAAAGAGGGGGCCAAGGTCGGAGTTTTTCCCGCCGCAGCAGACGCGCGCGCCTTTTTCCACGGCGTCTTTCATCAGGCGGTCCATATTGTCGCGGGCGGCCTGGCCGATCAGCGGGCCTTGCTCCACACCCGGCTCCATGCCGTTGCCGACCCTGAGCAGGGCGGCCCAGGCTGACAAACGCTTGATGAATTCCGCGTACACGCCGCGCTGGATCAGGAAGCGATCGGCGGAAATGCAGGTCTGGCCGCAGTTGCGGAACTTGCTGCCCACGGCGCAGTTGACGGCGATGTTCAGGTCCGCGTCATCGAATACGATGAAGGGGGCGTTGCCGCCCAGCTCCATGGACACATGCTTCATATTGGCGGCGCACTTGGCGGTGAGCTTTTTGCCCACTTCGGTGGAACCGGTGAAGCTCAGCTTGCGCACAATGGGGTTGGCGGTGATTTCATCGCCGATCAGGCCGGCATTGCCGGTAATCACGGCGAAGACCCCGGCCGGGAAACCGGCGCGGTGGGCCAGTTCGGCAATAGCCAGGGAAGAGAAGGGCGTCTGGCTGGCTGGCTTGACCAGCACCGGGCAGCCTGCGGCCAGCGCGGGCGCGGCCTTGCGCAGCAGCATGCTGGAAGGGAAGTTCCAGGGGATAATCGCCGCCACCACCCCGACCGGCTGGCAGAAGGTGAGCGGCCGCACACCCATGCGGCTGGGCGGAATCATGGCGCCATAAGCGCGGCGCGCTTCACCCGCGAACCAGGGCAGATAGGTGGCGCCCTGAAGGATTTCCGCGCGCGCCTCGGCCAGGGGCTTGCCTTGTTCGGTAGTCAGGATGATTGCCAGATCGTCCACGTGCTGCGCCATCAAGGTGTTGAGCTTATGGAGCAGCGCGCCGCGCTCGTTCACGGGCATGTTTTTCCACACGTCCCAGGAAGCCTGCGCGTGATCGATGGCTTGCGCCACTTCGACCTTGCTTAAACTCGGGACCGTGCCGACAAGCTCGCCGGTCGCCGGGTTTTTCACCTCAATGACCGCCCTGTCGGCCGCGTCAACCCACTGTCCGTTCACATAGCACTGTTGCCGAAAGAGATTGCTGTCTTGAAGCCGCATGGCCTTCCTCCTCAAAAATTGCGTCGCTGTGACTGCGCGTCTTGGCTGGCGGCGCTTTCCGCGCGCGCTTGAGAAACGAATAATGAATATCCCTCCCATACCGGGCCGAGGCTGTCAATAGGCCGATCCCGGCGAAAACGGGCGGAAAAGGCGCCTTTCCGGAGAATCGGGAAAAGCTTCCTCCAGGCTTGCTCCCGCGTGTCTTGTCTGCTAGTGCATGGCGATGGAGGAAGATCATGAAAGTATTTATCACCGCTCTTTTGTTCTGCTTGTTTCTGACATCCTGTTCGGGCGGCGAGGATGAAAAGAAAGCCGAGGTGAACACCGGCCTGGCTGTGACCGCGATTGACGTCATCCCCGGGGTTTTCGGCCTGGGGCATGTTTACGATACTCCCGGAAATCTTGGCGAAGACCGCATTGCCGAACTGGCCGGAAGCTATGCCGACGCGCATAATCTGCCGGGCGCTCTCCTGTTGTTTTATGCGCCGGGGAAAAAGCCGGGCGATGGCGCCCACGCGATCGGCGCGCTCCACGAAGGGGTGCTCCAGGGCTGGTTTGCCGAAGGCGCGGACGAGGGGCGGCAGATGGAACAATACGCCGGCTACCCTGTGGATTTGGATGACCTCCTCGACGGCTACGCGGACAACGAGGAGCGCATGAACGGCCTGTTCCAGGGGCACCGCATCAGCGCGCAGGCATACGTCAGCCGCTCGGGCAAGAACGCCGAGGGCGGGATGTTCCTCTATTTTGACGCCGGTTCGCACCGGCCTCTGTGGCAGATCTCCGGGCTCCGCTGCTTTTTCGCCGAGCCGGATCCGGCCGTGCTGGCCATCGAAGGCGGCGGCGAGTATATTGAATTCAGCGGCGTCATCAAAGAGCGCGTGGGCAAGGAGCTGATCCTGACCGACTGCGCCGTTATTCTTGAGTAGAAGAAAGAACGCCTCCGGCGGTCAAGAGCCGCCGGCCCCTTGGAACCCCATCCAGGGAGGGTTTTTTAGGAAGCGCCCGCCGGGAATTTCTCGGCGGGCGCTTTTTTAGCGGACTTCGCAGCGCAGGCCGCGTTTTACAGCCATATCCCGCAGTTCCGTCATTTCGTCGGGAGTGAGCGCGCGACCAGGGTTGGGAAAAAAATCAGGTCGAAGAACCGCGTCCAGGCGCGCCGTTTGCAGAAAAAGCGGCGGGTTGTCCCCCATGGCCTCAAGCATGGCCGGAAAAGTCTCTGAGCTGACAAAGGGGAAAACGCAGGTAACGCGAAATTCATAAGCGATTCCACTGGCTTTAAGGATGTCTATGCTTTTTCTGAGTGGGGTGGCGACATCCACAGGGCTTAAATTCGGCGCATAGCGGGCGGGGTCGGTTTTTAGGTCCACGGCCACGTAATCAAGCAAACTGGCGCTGAGCAGATCGCTCAGAACCTCCGGGCGGCTGCCGTTGGTATCGAGCTTAATGGCGTAAGCGGGATCAATCCGCTTCAGCGCGGCGCAAAAGTCGCCAAGTCCGGCCTGGAGGGTGGGCTCGCCGCCGGTGATGACGACGCCCCCCAGAACACGACGGCGTTGCCGGAGAAAATTCAGCACGGCGCTCATATCCAGAAGGGGGGCGGTGGCGTTGAGCAGCCCGGGGTTATGGCAGTAGGGGCAGCGGAAGTTGCACCCCCGCGTGAAGACAATGGCGCTCAGCTTGCCCGGAAAATCGAGCATCGTGGTTTTTTGCAGCGCGCCGATACGCATCATGGTTCCTTCTCTGTACCGGCGCGCTGTAAAAAACATCCCCCTGAACGGGGTTTCAAGGGGCCAGTGGCCCCTTGGCCGCCGGAGGCGTTCTCATTGCATGAACGCCTCTTTGTTCTCAATTCCGTCGATGACATAGGGCGTTCTGCGGGAATATTCCGCCTGCTTGCCGTCGTTCCAGCGCCCGACCGGGCGCAGGTAGCCGACCACGCGGGAATAGACCTCGGTGGGCTTCTGGCAGGAGGGGCAGGTGATTTGCTCGCCCTTGAGGTAGCCGTGATCCGCGCACACGCTGAAGGTGGGGGTGAGGGTAAAGTAGGGCAGTTTGTAGTTATCGGTAATTGTCCGCACCAGGCGGCGGACAGTGCGGGTATCGGCCACTTCCTCGCCCAGGAAGCCGTGCAGCACGGTGCCGCCGGTGTAGCCGGTCTGGAGATCGTCTTGCAGGTCGAGCACGTCGAAGATATCGGTGGAGTAATCGACCGGCAGGTGGGTGGAGTTGGTGTAGTAGGGGGCCTGGCCTTCCTTGTTGCTGTTGGCGAAGATCATTGCCGGGAATTTCTTCTGGTCGAGCAGGGCCAGGCGGTAGGAAGTGCCTTCGGCCGGCGTGGCTTCCAGGTTGAAGAAGTCGCCGGTTTCCTCCTGAAACGCCTCCAGTTTTTCGCGCATGTGGGCGAGCACGTCCAGGGCGAATTCCCGGCCAATATCCGTGGTGATGTCGGTTTCCAGGAAATTTATGCAGGTTTCGTTCATGCCGACAATGCCGATGGTGGAGAAGTGGTTGCCCCAATAGTGGCCGGTACGGGCCTTGATGTCGCGCAGATAGAATGTGGTGTAGGGATACAGGCCGCCGTTCGTGAAACGTTCGAGCTCTTTACGCTTGATCCCCAGGCTTTCCTTGGCCAGATCCATGATGGCGTCCAGGCGGCGGAAGAAATCTTCCCGGTTTTCGGCCAACCGGCCCAGGCGGGGCAGGTTGATGGTGACCACGCCGATGGAGCCGGTCAGGGGATTGGCCCCGAACAACCCGCCGCCGCGCTTGCGCAGTTCGCGCTTGTCCAGACGCAGGCGGCAGCACATGGATCGCGCGTCGTCGGGCGACATGTCCGAGTTCACGAAATTGGAAAAATAGGGGATGCCGTAGCGGCCGGTCATCTGCCAGACCGCCTCGAAACGCGGGCTGTCCCAGTCAAAGTCGCGCGTGATGTTGTAGGTGGGAATGGGGAAAGTGAACACGCGACCCTTGTTGTCGCCGGCCATCATCACTTCGGCGAAGGCCCGGTTCAGCATGTCCATTTCCGTCTGGAAATCGCCATACACCGCATTTTGCGGCTGGCCGCCGATGACCACCGGCTCGTTCTTCAGTATGGCCGGCACGTCCAGGTCCATGGTGATGTTGGTGAACGGCGTCTGGAAACCCACGCGGGTGGGGATGTTGATGTTGAAGACGAATTCCTGAAGCGCCTGTTTCACGTTCTTGAAATCGAGGTTGTCATAGCGGATGAAAGGCGCGAGCAGGGTGTCGAAACTGGAGACCGCCTGGGCGCCGGCCGCCTCGCCCTGAAGCGTGTAGAAGAAGTTGACCAGTTGGCCGAGGGCGGCCCGGAAATGTTTGGGCGGAGCGCTTTCCACGTTCC
This sequence comes from Desulfovibrionaceae bacterium, assembly GCA_031554295.1. Lineage (GTDB taxonomy): Bacteria > Desulfobacterota > Desulfovibrionia > Desulfovibrionales > Desulfovibrionaceae > JAVBVM01. Next base: position 9,119 of record JAVBVM010000188.1, read on the forward strand.
CGGCCACGCCCTTGAAGCCTTCGCGCAGCAGATCCGCCAAATCCCAGCCCACGCAGTAGACTGACAGCAGATTCAGGTCGTGCAGGTGGAAGTCGCCGCTCAGGTGGGCTTCGCGGATCTGTGGGGTGTAGATGCGATTCAGCCAGTATTCCGAGGTGATGTCGGAAGCAATGTAGTTGTTCAGGCCCTGGAGCGAGAAGCCCATGTTGCTGTTCTCGCGCACGCGCCAGTCCATTTTGTTCAAGTAGCCTTCCATCAAGTCCACGTTGGCCTTGGTCTTCAAACGGCGCAGCTGCGCGCGTTGCTCGCGGTAAAGAATGTACGCCTTGGCCGTGGCCCGGAAGGAGGAATCAAGCAGCACCTGTTCGACCACGTCCTGGATGGTTTCCACGTCCGGCGGATCCGGCAGGTGCAGGGCCTTGGCCAGGGTGAGCACCTGCATGGTCAGACGGCGCGCTTCGCGCTCCTCGAACTCGCCGGTGGCTTTGCCGGCTTTCAGAATGGCCGAAGTGATTTTGGACGCGTCAAATTCCGCAACGCGGCCGTCCCGCTTCTGGATGGCGGAGAAATACATGGCTGCTCCTTGGGAGGTAGGGGGCAAACTGACACGATGCCTGCTCCTTCAATTCCAAATCTGAAAAAATTCGCTTCAAACTTTTTCAGATTTGGAATGGCGTCCTTTCAACGCGTCCAACTCGGGTCTTCCTGAATTGGCATTCGAATAAAACAGGGCGGACAAGCGGTACTCATCGCGTTATGCGGGCCGCCTGGCAAAGCCCCGTGCCGGCGGTCCATCCTGGGAACATTGGACAAGGCAGGTTTTCCGGCTCCCTCGCTTTTTCCGGCCTTCCCAGAGCCTCCGCTCCAGTGGCGCGAAAAGGAAAAAGTTCATCAGAGGCATACGGCGGCGGGCCCGCTCCCGAATTCCACGGGAATTCCCTTTTCAGCCCTTTCGGGCGCCTTGTTCGCGATTGTGTAGCCGGTACTTTGGGGGAAGTAAAGGGTGTGAAAAACCAGCAGGCTAGGTCTTATTTTCGGCATCTGGCGAAGGGCCGGATTTTTTTAATAAAAATAATTCTTATCAGTAAATATTTTTTTCGGTCCGCCCCGCAAAAAAAGGGGAGGGCTTGCGGCCCTCCCCAAGTCCCAGTTCACTGGGAATTTTATTCGTTTTTTCTCACCGCTTCCTTGGGCGGCGGGTCGGAGAGCAGGCGGCCCGAGGCCAGGCGGCAGATGAGCACATAGAAGGTGGGTATGTAAAAGATGCCAAGGCAGGTTGCCACCACCGTGCCGAAAAACACGCCGGTGCCGATGGCGTTTTGCCCGCCCGCGCCCGCGCCGGTGCTGAGCACCAATGGCAATACGCCCAGGCCGAAGGCGAGCGAGGTCATAAGGATGGGACGCAGGCGCAGCCGGCATGCCTGCTGCGCGGCCTTAGTAAAGCTCAAACCCTGCTTTTCGTGCAGGTCTTTTGCGAATTCGACAATAAGAATGGCGTTTTTAGCGGACAGACCAATGGTGGCAAGCAAGCCCACCTGGAAATAGATGTCGTTGTTCAGACCGCGTCCGGTCGCGCCAAGAATGGCTCCAAGCACGCCGATGGGAATGACCAGAATGACCGAAAGCGGAATGGACCAGCTTTCATACAGCGCGGCCAGGCACAGGAAAACGACAAGAATTGAGAGGGCGTAGAGCGCGCCCGCCTGTGAGCCGGAAAGCCGTTCCTGGTAGGATAGACCGGTCCAGGAAAGCCCCACGCTCGGGTCAAGCTGTTTGGCGATCTCTTCAACAACCAGCATGGCCGAGCCTGAGCTCTCGCCCGACACGGGTTCGCCCAGAATTTCAAATGAAGGCACCCCGTTGTAACGTTCCAGACGTGGCGGCCCGTATGTCCACAGAGTCGAGGAGAAGCTCGAGAACGGCGTCATTTCGTTCGTGGAATTGCGAACATACCACTTGTTGAGATCTTCCGGCGCCATGCGTGAAGAGGCTTCACCCTGGAGCAGAACCTTCTTCACCTGGCCGTTGTAGATGAAATCGTTGACGTAGCTGCTGCCCCAGGCCGCGGACAGCGTGCTGTTGATGTCGCTGATCGTTATGCCGAACGCCCTGGCTTTTTCCTGGTCAATATCCACCCGGAACTGGGTGGTATCTTCCTGGCCGTTATGGCGCACACGCTGCAAATGAGGGCTTTGCCGGGCGATCGAGAGGAACTTGTTGAGCTCGACGGTGAAACGTTCATGGCTTAAAGCGCCGCGATTCTGCAATTCCGCGTCAAACCCCAAAGACGTGCCTAGTTCGACAATGGCTGGCGGAGGAAAGGCGAACAGTTGCGCATTTTTGACCTGAGAAAACTCACGCATGGCTCGTCCGGCCACCGCGGCAACCCGCTTTTCAGGATCGTCGCGCTCATCCCAGTCCTTCAGGCGGATAAAGGCCATTCCGCAATTCTGGCCGTTTCCGCTGAAGCTGAAGCCGACGACGGACAAGATGCTGAATACGGAGTCTTTTTCTTTTGTCAGAAAATAATCTTCCGCGATCTTCATGGCGGCCAATGTTTCCTCAGCGGTGGCGCCCGGCCGCAATTGAGCCTGGGCGAACAGTATCCCCTGGTCCTCATCCGGCAAAAACGCCGTGGGCATGCGCAGGAAGAGGAAACCGAGCCCCCCGAGCAGCAGCGCATAAATGAGCAGCAGGCGGAGCAAGCGTCGTATCGCGCCGCCCACGGTGCGCTCATAGCGCTTGCTCATACTGTCGAACATGCGGTTGAACCAGCCGAAAAAGCCGCCCTCCTTCCGTTCCTTGCCTTTGGCGGCGGGCTTGAGCATGGTGGCGCACAGCGAGGGTGTGAGCACCAGAGCCACGATGACGGAAAGTCCCATGGCCGCGACCAGAGTAATGGAGAACTGGCGGTAAATGACCCCCGTCGAACCTCCGAAAAACGCCATGGGGATAAACACCGCCGCCAACACCATGGCGATGCCCACCAGCGCGCCGGTGATCTGATCCATGGAGCGCTTTGCCGCCTCTTTGGGGGGAAGGTGCTCATCATGCATGATGCGTTCGACGTTTTCCACAACAACGATGGCGTCGTCCACCAGAAGGCCGATGGCCAGCACCAGCCCGAACATGGTTAAGGTGTTGATGGTGAAGCCAAACGCGGCGAGCGCGGCGAACGTGCCGAGCAAAACCACCGGCACGGCGATGGTGGGGATAAGCGTGGCCCGGATATTTTGCAAAAACAGGAACATGACCAGAAAAACAAGGATGATGGCCTCGAACAGCGTCTTGACCACTTCCTTGATCGACACGCTGACAAAGGGCGTGGTGTCGTAGGCCACGGCGTTTTTCAGGCCAGCGGGGAAAAAGGGTTCCAGAGTCTTGATATGCTCTTTGATGGCGTCAGCCGTTTCCAGAGCGTTGGCGCCGGAAGCGAGCTTGACGGCAAGCGCGGCGGCCGGCTGCCCGTTGAAGCGTGAAGTGATGTCGTAGCTCTCGGCCCCCAGTTCGACACGCGCCACATCCTTCAGGCGCACGGCCGAACCGTCCTGGTTGACGCGCAGCAGAATCTTCTCAAATTCCTCCACGCTCTTCAGGCGCGATTGCGCCGTGACGGTCACGTTCAGGCGCTGGCCGGGCACGGACGGCATGCCGCCGAGCTGTCCGGCCGAAACATCGGCGTTCTGGGCGCTGATCGCCTGCTGAATGTCGCCGGGCGTAAAACCGTAGCTATTAAGCTTGCTTGGATCGAGCCAGACGCGCATGGCATAGCCCGAACCGAACAGGGTGACTTCGCCCACGCCGGTGAGGCGGCTGATTTCATGCTCAACGTTGTTTGAAATGAAATCGCCAATGTCCGTGGCGTTCATCCTGCCGTCTTCGGAATAAAAGCAGATGACCAGCAAATAGTTGGCCGCGGATTTTTCAACGGCCACGCCTTGCTTCTGCACTTCCTGAGGCAGAAAGGGCATGGCGAGCTGAAGCTTGTTCTGCACCTGCACCTGGGCGATATCCGGATCGGCGTCCGCCGAAAAAGTCAGGGTGGTGGTGGATTGGCCGTTGGAGTCGCTGGTGGAGGACATGTACGCCAAGTGATCAAGGCCGGTCATGTTGTTTTCAATGACCTGCGTGACGGTGTCCTGTAAGCTTTCAGCCGACGCGCCCGGGTATGTCGCGGTGATCTCGATGGCCGGGGGCGCGATGTTGGGGTATTGGGCGACGGGAAGAGAGAGGATCGCCATGGCGCCCGCCAGCATCATAATAATAGCGATAACCCATGCGAAAATGGGACGATCAATGAAAAATTTTGACAGCATACGGAATCATCCCCATCAGCGCGCAGGCTGGGCGGCGGCGCCGCCGTTTTTCCCGCCACCGTTGGGCGATGTTGTGCTTGCGCCGGTCGCGCTGCGGTTGGCGGCGGGCTCAGCGCGCACCGTCATGCCCGGTCGCGCTTGGAGAAGCCCCTCAACCACAACCTTGTCGCCCGGCTTCAAGCCGCTGGTGACCAGCCATCGGTCGCCCACCGTGCGCGAGGATTCGAGTTCGCGCAGTTCGAGGGTATTATCGTCCTTGACGACCATTGCCGTCGGGCGGCCCTTGAAGTCGCGCGCGACGCCTTCCTGCGGGACAAGAATGGCCTTTTCGTCAACGCCTTCCTCCAGCACGGCGCGCACAAACATGCCTGGCAGGAGCACCCTGTTCGGGTTGGGGAACATGGCGCGCAACGTCACGCTGCCCGTGCTCTGATCCACCGCCACCTCGGAAAACTGGAGTTCGCCCTCAAGCGCATAAGGGGTGCCGTCCTCAAGCACCAGCCTTACCTTGGTGGAGTTCTCTCCTCCTTTATGCAGCTGGCCGCTTTCCAGGTTGCGGCGCAAGCGCAGCATTTCAAGGCTTGATTGGGTCACGTCCACATAAATAGGATCAAGCTGCTGGATCGTCGCCAAAGGATTTGGCTGGTTCGCGGTAAGCAACGCGCCTTGGGTCACGCTTGAGCGGCCGATTTTTCCCGAAATGGGCGCGGCGATGCTGGCATAATCCAGATTGATGCGGGCCGCTTCAAGCGCCGCCTTGTCGGCGGCCACCACGGCCAGCGCCTGCTTGTAGGCGGCGTTGGCGTCGTCGGCTTCCTGCACGCTCACGGCATTGGATTTCACCAGTTCGTTCGCGCGTTTCGCCCGCAGCTGCGCCGCGACCAGCGACGCCTCGTCGCGGGCGAGAGCCGCTTTCGCGCTGTTATACGCGGCCTGGAAGGGCGCGGGATCAATTTGATAGAGAATGTCCCCTTCCTTCACTTCCACGCCTTCGGTGAATAGGCGCGCCTGAAGTATGCCGCTGACCTGCGGCCGCACCTCGGCAACCAGGTAGGCGGTTGTCCGGCCCGGGAGCTGCGTGGTGAGGGTCAGTTTTTCGGACTCTATTACAACGTAGCCGACAGCGGGGGACGGAGGCGAGGCATGCTGCTGGGTCTGATCTTTTTTGAAAAAGTCGCATCCGGGAAGCAGAAGCGCGCAGACACAAACAATCATTGCGGAACAACGCATCACAAAGGAATAAAACGCATACATCTCTGATCTCATTTGTTTTTCTTGTATTTACGCCGCGATATCGGCGATTCCCCTATATTTCTGGACATTCCAGTTTTTTCTGGCTAACATAATATATTATTCAATACTTTCGGCTCAAAGACATAGGGATGTAACCTATACTCCCTTTGCCGGTTGCGCAATAAAAAAAGCGCGCCTGGACCGAAGGGCCGGGCGGATTTCCCGTGCGGGAGCAGCCGCTGGGCCGAAGATCATTTAGCGCAGGAAGGAAGAATGGCCGCCGAGACAACGGATCAAGACGCTTTTGAGAATGACGGGTACGACTACCTGGTGGAAGCCGCTTACGAAGCGCTTGTGGAAAGCGGCTTCGATGACGTGCGCGTCTCCGGTTACGAGGATTTGCCCGAGCCGGCGCCGCTTGAAGGCAGCGGCATTGTGCCGGATATCACGGCCATGAACCGCAAGGGCATGCTTTTTCTGTTCGAAATCTGCCCTAAAGAGGCATTTGCCCTGGCCGAGTTGGCCGAGCGCCTTCTGACGCTGGCCGCCTACGCGGAAACGAAGCAGGCCCAAATTGTCCTGATCGTGCCGGAGGGCGAGGCCGACCTCGCGGGCGCTTTTCTCGCCGAATATAAGATCCCGGAAAACCGCCTCACCGTTTGGGAAGCCTGAGCGGCTCCCGCGTTCCGCGCCTCGAATATTTTCCCCGCGCTCCTTTGTCGCTCTGAAAAAAAAGCCCCGAACCTGCGGCCGGGGCTTTTGACGCATGCTGTCGAGGCGGCGGACTAGCCGGCGGTATAGCCGCCGTCCACGTAAAGCACGATGCCCGTGACGAAATCGGAAGCCTTGGAGGAGAGGTAAAGCAGCGTTCCGATGAAGTCTTCCGGCTCGGCCAGACGGCCGATAGGAATGCGGCGCAGGAAGTTTTCATACACCTTGGCGTCGCTCCACATCCATTCGGTGAGGGGAGTGCGGAACACCGTGGGGGCCATGGCGTTGACGTTAATCTTGTACTTGCCCCATTCCGTGGCCAGGGTTTTCGCCAGCAGGTTCACCGCGGCCTTGGAGGGCGAATATCCGGAATAGTTGGCCATGCCCAGTTCCGAGCGGGTGGAGGAAATGAGGATGACTTTGCCGCCGCGGTTCTGTTCAATCAGAACCTTGCCGACTTCTTTGCAGAAAAGGTAGGTGCCTTTGACGTTGGCGTCTATGATGGACTGCCATTCTTCCAGGGGCTGGTCGACAATGGGCGCGGTCTTATTGAAGCCAGCGACGGGAACGAGAATGTCGATGCCGCCGAATGCCTTCTTGGTGGCCGCCACGACTTTTTTCACGTCTTCGTGGTTCACGGGGTCGCCCACGCAGTATTCGCAGACGCCGCCCGCTTTCTTGATATTGTCGGCCAGTTCCTTCAGTGTCTTTTCATTACGGCCGCTCAGCATGACCTTGGCGCCCGCTTCGGCGAAGCCCTTGCTCGCCGCCGCGCCGAGACCGCCGGCCGCGCCGCTGATCAAAACGACTTTGCCGCTGACGTCAAAGAGATTTTTCACACCCAGACTCATATGTACCTCACTTATAAAAGGTCGGAAAAAATGTTTTCAGTCGTTCGTATTTCGGTATTCAAGGCAAACCGCCACTACGCGCGTGAGTAAACGCGCGGGCGGCGATTGCCGCCGCCCGGACTGCCTGCTGGCGACAAATGCCCTAGCTCGGGCTGATGACCAGCATGGAGGCGGTCATATGGGTATTATTGATCAGTTCGCGTTCTTCATTGGCGGCCAGGTACAGCGAGTCCATCGGCTTCAGGGTCACGGTCTGGGTGGCGGTTTTCACGGTGAGCTCGCCGGCCAGCACAAAGTAGACCTTTTCGGAGGGCGCGGCGTCTTTTTCCGCTCCGCCGCCGGGCAGGAAGTGGGAAAGGCCGACCCAGAAATTCTGGCAGCCTGACACGTCCTTGTTATGCAGGCGCATGGCCGTCATGGCGTTGTGCTTCGGCGGATTGTAAACCTGGGCGTCGTCAATGGTGATCTTCTTCATGGTTTTCGCTCCTCTCGGCGGTTTGGGTTAGTAGCGCCCGGGCGCGGCCGGCCTGAACGGGCCGCATGGTTCGAGCGCGATTACACGCTGGCTGAAGGATCCTCGTAAAACAACTCTCTGGACATCCGGGCCGCGGTATCCTTAAGCATGGATACATAGTGCGTTTCGTTCTTTTCAATGTCGTAATCCGGCCCCACCAGCACCACGGCGCATTCGGGCTGGCCGGAAGCGCCGTAGACCGCCACACCGAGCGCGGTGATGCCCATATTGATTTCCCCGCGCTCGGCCGAGTAGCCGCGTTTGCGGGTGGCTTCCAGTTCCACCAGGTACTGTTCGGGCGAGGTGATGGCGCGCGGCGAAAGCTTGACCACCGGCTGGGAAAGGAAACGCCGGACCGTGCTTTCAGGCGAAAAGGCCAGCATGGCACGCAGCCCCGCGGCCACGTTCCAGGGGAGGAAGCTGCCCTCCGAGCCCGCGACATGCACGGGGCGCGAACCGCCCACCGCATAAGCGAGCATGGAGTGATCGCCGATCAGAACTTCCATGGTGATGGTCTGCCCAGAACGATCGCGCAGCGCCTCAAGATAGGGACGGGCCATGGTCAGGCGCCCTTTGCGGGACGAACTGATGGCGGCATTGCCCAGACGCACCACGGTTTCCCCCAGGGCGAATTTGCGTGTTTCGGGGTTCTGGCGCAGGTAGCCTTCCGCCGCCAGGGTCTGTAGAATGCGTGACACCGTGGCCTTGTGGAAGCCGAGCTTGTGGCTGATCTCCACTGTGCCGCTTTCGCGGTTATCTGGAAGAAAGGCGCTGAGAATGCGCAAAGCTTTTTCGATGGCGTTACTTTTATCCTGCAACATAGGGCCTCATCGGATCCAACCAATCCAAGCGGGAGAACGGCGGGGAGTATGTATTTGTATTATACTGTAAAACAGGGATTTATATTATGAGCCGAGCATGCGGCAGAGTTAGGCGCTTGTCAAGAGGAATTTTTCACGCCCCACTCCCTGATGCGCGTTTTTTCGCGGCGGGAAAAGGGGCGGCCCGGTCCGACTTTTGCGGATCCAGGCCGCCGGCTTTTTAGAAGGTCTTTAGAGCATTTTACATTTAACGTTTTCGATCGGAGACCATGCCTTGGCGGCGCATAGCGCTCCCCGCGAGTTTGCCGTGGGCGGGCTCCGCCGGCCTTGAGCGGCAAACGCAAGCCACGTTGCTCTAGACGATTTGTATGCCGTTCAGCCAGTGCTTGCGGGTTCTCCCGGCCAGTTCCTTGCCCAGCCAGGGCGTGTTGGCGCTTTTTGACTTGAAGCTGCTCGGGCCGACAACCCACCGCTGGGCGGGGTCAAAAAGGGCGAAGTCCGCCGGATCGCCGGGACTGAAGGTATTTGCGGGCAGATTGAATATCCGGGCCGGGTTGGTCAGCCAGAGGCGGACCAGGTCCGCTTCGTCCAGGGTTCCGTCGGCCACCAGGCCCCAGGTGAGCGTGAGCGCCGTGTCCAGGCCGGAAATGCCGCTGGGCGCGCCGTCCAGGGCCACTTCCTTCTCGTGCGCGGCGTGCGGGGCGTGATCCGTGACCAGCATGTCTATAGTGCCGTCTTTCACGGCCCGGCGCAGGGCGGCCA
>JAVBVM010000202.1:0-29597 GCA_031554295.1 Desulfovibrionaceae bacterium
AAACTGGTCGAGGCGAAAGTCGGCGACCGCCTGGATGTGCAGGTGTACCACGCCTCGCAGCTCGGCACCATTCCCCAGCACCTGCAGGGCCTGCAGAACGGCAGCGTGCACGCCATTTTCATGCCGTGCGGCTTCCAGGCCCCCGTTGTTCCGGAAATCGACGTCCTGAACCTGCCCTTCTTCTTCCCGAGCAGCGAATGGGTGTACCAGATGTTCAACAAGGGCTATGTGCAGCCCCTGTATGACGCCATGCAGGCCAAGGGCCTGGTGTTCCTTTCCACCCCGCCGGCTCCGGACCGCGAAATTTTTATTTCCGTGCCGGTGAAGACGCTTGCCGACTTCGCGGGCAAGCGCATCCGCACCTATTCGAGCCCGATCAACCAGAAGGCCATCAGCCTGATGGGCTTCACCTCCGTGAACATCGACAGCTCGGAAATGTCCGTGGCCATTCAACAGGGCACGGTGGACGGCATCGAAACCGACAAGTCCTTCTGGTACGCAATGAAGCTGTTTAAGGCGCAATACTCCCTGGACTTCTACAAGGGTTCGATCGTGCACATGTCGACCATCAGCAAGCGCTGGTTCGATCCCCTGCCGGAAGACATCAAGCAGGCCATTATTCAGTCCTGCCGGGAAATGGCGCCCCTCATTCATGACAACATGACCAAGGTGCTGCTGCCCAAAATCATGAGCGATCCGGCCGCCAAGCTGACCGTGCTGCCCGTGACCCCTGAAATGGTCGCCACCCTGAAGGAACGCACCCTGCCCGTGCATGACCAGTACAGGAATATGGGCCCGTCGTTCCAGAAGACCTATGACTACTACAAGGATCTTATCGCGAAGTATCCGGACCCGGCTGACGCGCCGGACCTGTGGAAGAAATAGCCTGAGCGCCGGGAGAATTTCTCCCCGGCTTTTTCAGACGCCCGGAAGCGCCGCTTCCGGGCGTCTCTTTTTTACCGCCGGGCTGGGGTCAGGATGCTTGATCATGCCGCTTTCCATCTGGCGAAGCATACGTCCCCGCGCAGTCGGCGATAGCGGTCGTTTGCCCCCCCCCGCGTTGCGGGCGCTGGTCCATGACGCGGCCCCCCCCCGCGCCGGCCTGGCGCAAGATTCAATAATCCGCTCTTCAGGAAATCGCGCATGTTTCAGCGGCCTGTCCGTTAAGGCGCTCACAACGCGTTCAACCTGGTCGGATTTTCAAGCGGACAGCGGAAAAAAACGAAAAAGGGAACCAACGGACGCTGGTTCCCTTTCGCGTTTTCCACCCTCCGTCAAATGAAGAAAAGGACGGTGAGCAAGATGAACACGGGGCACAGAATGCCTATGGACCACGCCATGTAGCCGAAGAAGCTGGGCATCTTCACCCCCTGTTCGGCGGAGATGGCGCGCACCATGAAGTTGGGGGCGTTGCCGATATAGGTAATGGCGCCCATAAACACCGCGCCCGCGGAAATAGCGGCCAAAACCTCGCCCTGCGCCATCAGATGGGCGGCGTCTCCGCCGGCGGTGTTGAAGAACACCAGATAGGTGGGCGCGTTGTCCAGGAAGGCCGAAAGCCCGCCGGTCAGCCAGAAGAAGGCGGCGTTGTTTGGATTACCGGCATCGTCCGTGACCAGGCCGACCAAACCGGCCAGAGCGCCGTTTTGACCGGCGCGCAAGATAGCGATGGCCGGGATCATGCTCAGGAAGATGCCGATAAATAATTTGGCGACTTCCAAAATGGGTTCCCAGGTGAATTCGTTACGCCGCCGGGCGCCTTTATCGGTCGCCTTCCAGGAAGCGACCGTAATGGCAATATAGACCACGTCGCGTATGATATTCTGCGTTTCCATGGGTACGCCGAGGAAATGCACCTCAGCGCCCTTCCACTGGCCCGACACCAGGGTATTGCAAACCACGCAAAGCAAAAACACAAAATTGACGCCGCCTTCAATGCCCAGCTTTTCACCCGCGCCCGCGGCGTCGGCCGGAGGGGTGGGGCTGCCTTCCTTGGCGTACAGCGCTTTGTCCAAAATAAAAAAGAGGACCAGCAGGATGCCGGAGACCAGCACGGTTTTCAGGAGCAGGTGGGTGGTGGTCCAGAAGAAGTCCACGCCTTTAAGAAAGCCCAGGAACAGTGGCGGATCGCCCAGAGGCGTGAGAGAGCCGCCGACATTGGCCACCAGAAAGATAAAGAAAACGACCTGGTGCACGCGGTATTTGCGGTGCTTGTTGGCCTTGAGCAGGGGCCGGATGAGCAGCATGGCCGCGCCGGTGGTGCCCATCCAGCTGGCCAGCGCGGCGCCGATGAGAAGAATGATCGTATTGACCAGCGGCGTGCCCACAAGACTCCCCTTGAGGCGTATCCCTCCAGCCACGGTGAACAGCGACAGCAGCAGCAGGATAAAAGGCAGGTACTCAAGGAGAATGGTTTCCGCGGCCAGAAAACCGGCGGTATGCCAGCCGAAGGTCAGCCAACAGGGAACGAGAAAAGCCAGCCCCCAGAACAAGGCGATTTTGCCGTAGTGGTGGTGCCAGACATGAGGCACCAGAAGCGGTCCAATGGCTATGGACAGCAACATGCACACAAAAGGAACAATCCAGTATATGGGCAATGTCGGGGGTAAGGCGGGGTGCCCTCCTTCAGCCGCCAGACAAAGGTCCGGGACTACCAGCAGCGCCAGCAGGATGGGGGACAGAATACGCAGTCTGTGCATCACTGTGATTCCTCCTCAGGGGTATGCAAATCGTGAACGTTGACCAGAGGGTTTCCTTCTAAAGAAGCCCCCTGGCAGGACAGGGGGAGTGCGTTGCTAACCCCATGATCGCAAAGGCCATTTATGAATATGACGTTTGTCAGTGGCGATAGTATGCCAGGGCGGAAAAATAATTGGTATTATTTATTCCATACCAGGGAAAATCGCAAACGCTCCGATTTGCTCCTTTCACTGAAACAACATTCTACACCGGCTCCAGCCGCCCGGTGGCCGGGTCCATCAGGAAGCCGTAGACGACTATATCCCGCGGCATCAGCGGGTGGTTGCGGATTATCCGCAGGGTGGCCTGGACGGATTGTTCCGCGCTCTCAAAGCCTTTCAGCCAGGACTCCAGGTCGACGCAGTAGTTTTTGACCAGGTCAATCCGCTCCTGGCTGATGCCGCGCTCAAGCATGCCGGCGATCATGTCGTCCGGGTTCAGATCCCGCATGCCGCAGTCATGATGGCCGACCACGGCGATTTCCCGCACGCGCAGTTGATACACGGCAATGAGCAGGCTGCGCATGACGCTGCCGAAGGGGTGGCTGATCAGGGCTCCGGCGTTTTTGATTATTTTGACGTCCCCGTTCCGGAAGTTCATGGCCGCCGGCAGCAGCTGGGTCAGGCGCGTGTCCATGCAGGAGATTACGGCCAGTTTTTTGTCCGGGAACTTGGAGGTGTCGTATTGCTCGTATTCCCGGTTGGCGACGAACTGCTCGTTGAATCGCACTATTTCATCTCTGAGCTCGGTCATATTTCCTCGTTATGATTGCGGTTCCGAAGCGGGGCCGGCTCGCGCCAATCCGCCGGCGGTGGAGTCTCGCGTCGGGCGCCGTTGTTGGAACGCTTCCCAAACCGACCCCGTTGCGCTATTTGTCGCAGTATATTTGGCATGGGAAAAAACGGCAAATCGCGAGGAAAGTCCTTGCCCCGCAAGCGCAACATGCCGACAAGCAGCGACAAAACAGCGGAGGTGGCCATGCGCCTTTGTCCTCTCTTAAGTCTCAGGGGCAAGTCCCGCGACGCCATTAACTTTTACAGCGAAATTTTCCACGCCACGCCGGAAGTCATGACCTACGGCGAAATGCCGCCCGATCCGCATTTTCCGGTTAGCGAGGACATAAAAGACCTGATTCTGCACGCCGAGATATTTATCGCGAAAGATCTATCCATCATGCTCGGCGACGACATGCGGCCCGGCGAAGGCATTATGGGCAACGCCCTGTCCCTGACCCTGATGCTGGACAACCAGACCGAACTGCGGCGGCTGTTCAAGGCCCTGGCCGACGGCGGCACGGTGCTCATGCCTTTGCGGGAGACGTTTTGGAGCGTGGAGTTTGGAACGGTTACGGACCGATTCGGCGTTACCTGGCACCTGAACCTGTGCAGAATGCCCGAAAAAAAGACGGCGGTGAGTTGAAGTGGAATAACCGTGACTCAAGAAGCTTCGCCGGCTCGATTTCAAGCGCATCCGTAATGGTGAACAGCGTGTCAAGCGAAACGGGCGTCGGCATATTTCGCGCTTCAATACTGGCGCTGGAGCGGCTCCAGAACGGCCGGCCGAAATGGGTTGAAACGGACGGACCGTGCTGTTTCCCCACTCTTCCGGAAACGGTCGGGGACGCCGCGTTGCTCCGGCGTCCGCCCGTCCGGTTGCCGACCGAGGAGTTGCCGCGGCGCGTTGCCTTGCCGCAAAGAGATTCCGTCTATATTCTTGACGAACCGGCGGCCTGGGCGTTCTTTCAGCCACCCTCCTCCATCCTTGACAATCGCCCGATTCTGGCGGAAACCCCGAGCGGGGGAATTGTCATGCCGCAACCGGCCGCAGAAAATCCAGCCGCACCGAGCCTGGCCGCGTCATCGCCGGCCGCCTTCTATCTCGCCGCCCCGGACTTCCCGGAGCCGCTGGCGGAGGAGATGCGCCTGCGGGGGATCGCCCCGCTCTGCCGGCGGGACCGGCTGTTCGGGTCCGCCGAACCCTTTGACCCGGCGGCCCCCCTGGCCTGGGCCCAGGATGTCTGGCTGAATCCGGAATTCCTGCCCATCCGCTCCATCAACCACGCCGCGCAAAGCCTGCGGGCCATCCAGCGCAACTGGGCGCTCTTCCCCCTGGCCCACCACCGCCGGGCCGCGCTGATTGAAGCCAGGCTGCCGCCCATGGCCAAACGGCCCTTCCGCTTCGGCGATCCGGCCCCCACCGCGCCGCTGGGCGCCTGGGCCCTGTGGGAGGAGGACATGCTCCTCTTCTCCAGCCGCCGCCTCAGCCCCTTCGCGCACGGCGAGGTGATTTTCGACGAGGACAAAACCGGCCCGCCCAGCCGCGCCTATTTGAAGCTTTGGGAAGCCTTCACGCTGATCGGCAAAAAGCCGCTGCCCGGAGAATTCTGCCTGGACCTGGGCAGTTCGCCCGGCGGCTGGACCTGGGCCCTGGCCCAACTGGGCGCACGGGTTCTCAGCCTGGACAAAGCGCCGCTGGACCCGGCCGTGGCCGCCCTGAGCGGCATCGAATACCGGGCGGAAAGCGCTTTCGGCTTTGAGCCGCGCCAAGCCGGCCCGGTGGATTGGCTGCGCTGCGACGTGGCCTGCTACCCGCAGCGGCTATATGCCCTGATCCAGCGCTGGCTGGCCGAGGGCAACTGCCGCAACTTCATATGCACGCTGAAATTCCAGGGGCAGACGGACCACGCCACGGCGGCCGCCTTCGCCGCCATTCCCGGCTCGCGCCTTATGCATTTGCACCATAACAAGCATGAGCTGACCTGGGTGCTGCTGCGCTAGACAGCGCCGTCACGGGGAAATCCACATGGCTATTCTTCGCGCTTTTGCCGTTTTCATTGCCGCCCTGACCCTGAGCGCCTGCGCGGTTCGCTCCGTTGCGCCGCCTTCCGATGTCCTGGCCGGGGCGGATGGCCCCGTGCGCACCGCCCTGCGGCACGGCGACTGGCTGGTGGCGCGCGGCATCCACGCGGCCGACAACCTCGTTTCCACGGTCACCAACAAGCCCCTTTCCCACGCCGCCCTGTACGACGCGGAAAATGACCAGGTCATCGAGGCTGACGGCTCCGGCGTGCACACCACGCCGCTGGACCAATTCGTGGCCGCTTCCACCCGGGTGATGGTGCTCCGCCCCGTGTGGGCCACCTGGGAAAATCGCCCACAAGCCGTGGGCAGGGCAAAGGAATGGCTGGGCAAGGGCTACAATTTCACCGGCCTGGTGGGGCTGTCCATGCCTGACCGCTATTACTGCACCCAGCTTGCGATCAAAGCCTATGAGCCCTTCATGGATATCGGACGGCCCCTGAACCCCCTGCCCCTGGTCATTGAGCCGGGCCAGATGTACCATTGGGGCACAGTGGTTTACGATTCCGGGCCGTAGCCCCGCAATGCCGGATGACCCGCTCCCCATGCCTTCGCCCCGCGAAAGCGCGAACTGACATGGACGCCGCCGCGCTGAAGGGAAAGGAAAATCAGACCCGGGCCGACGGCCCGCCGCCCAGCACCTGGCTGAGCGTTTCCTGGATAAGCCGCAGATCCAGCGGTTTGCCGATGTGGCCGTCCATGCCCGCCGCTCTGGCTCTGTCCACATCTTCCTTGAACACGTTGGCGGTCATGGCGATAATCGGCACGCGCCCGGCGTTCGGCAGGCCGGAGGCGCGGATGCGTCGGGTGGCCTCATAGCCGTCCATAACCGGCATCTGGATATCCATGAAAATCACATCGTATTTTTCCGGATTGGCCAGATAGGCGTTGAGGGCGACCTGCCCGTTTTCCGCTATCTCCACCCGGGCGCCGTGGCTTTTCAGCAAATCTCCGGCAATGAGCTGGTTTATCTCGGTATCTTCCACCAGAAGGATGCGTTTGCCCTGCACATGGAGCCTCGGCGCTTCCTCGCCGCTCTGGTCAGTCGGCAAATCCTCCGGCCGCCCCACCTCGGACCAGATATTGAAGATGAATTCGCTGCCTCGCCCGAGCTCGCTTTCCAGGCGGATATGGCCGCCCATCATCTCCACCAGTTGCTTGGATATGGCCAGCCCCAGGCCGGTGCCGCCGTATTTGCGGGTGGTGCTGATATCGTCCTGTTCAAATGCCTGGAAAATCTTTTTTCGTCCGGCTTCGCTGATGCCTATGCCGGTGTCTTTCACCCGCCATTCCAGGTTGCATTTGCCGTCCCGCTGATCCAGCAGGGCCACGTCCAATGTGACGGAACCGCCTTCCGGGGTGAACTTTACGGCGTTGGAGAGCAGATTGATCACAACCTGGCGCACATGCACCTTGTCGCAGAGTATCGCGGGCGGCAGCTCCGGCGCCAGACGGCAGGTGAAGCTCAGCTTCTTGGCGTCCGCTTGCGGCCGGATGATTCTCTCAACCTGCTCCAGTTCCTGGCGCGGGCTCACCGGCGTATATTCCAGCACCAGCTTGCCGGATTCGATTTTGGAAATGTCCAGCACGTCATCGACAATATTGCGCAGGTGCTGCGATGAAATATGGATATTGGCCAGGAATCCTTTAATGGCGTCCATATCCTCCGCGCGCGTGGCCATGCCGCACAGGCCGACGATGGCGTTCATCGGCGTGCGTATTTCATGGCTCATGCGGGAGAGGAAGGAGCTTTTCGCCTCGCTGGCGCTGGCCGCCTGCCTGGCCTCGCGCTGATACAACCGCAGACAGAGCATGCAGATGGCCAGCACCGCCAGCATGCAACCCACCAGCAGGGCGGACAGCACGTGCGCCTGACTGTTCACGGCCTTCAGGTGAACGTCCTGCATATCCACGCCGGCCACCAGGTCGGACGGGGAGCCGTCAGCCCGCGGGACCGGAGCCCAGGCGGTCAACAGGCCGTCCCAGCCGTCCGAATAGCTCCCCAGGTCCACCACATAGTGCTGACCGGCCAGGGCCAGGTCCGGCCCTTTTTCGCGCGCCACCGGCGGGCTGTCCAGACCGTCGGGCTCGTCCGCCGGGTCCAGCACGTTGTCCACGACGAACCGCATCATGTCCGTGCCCCGGTCCAGGCGCATATAGTAGGTGAACATCACTTCCGAACGCTGGGTGAAGGCGTCGAGCCGCTCCTTGAGCGCATGGTAGGCTGGCTTTTCCATGTCCTCCACGGTCATGAATTCGTCCAGTTCCTCGGCCGTGCTCAGAAGGGCGGCCGCCTCGCCCAGCGCGGCCATGCGCTTTTTGGTGCTCTCTTCCAGCATGGCGGCGGAAGAACGCATGATTTGGCTCATCGAGACGGCAAGAATCAAGACCACAACCGCTGAAGCAAAAAATAGCAGCAGGAGGGCATTATTTCTCCAAAGCCTTTTCATCGCGCTTCCGCCTGGCTTGACGCCGCCCGTCACACAGGCGGCGCCACAATATATTGTTTGTCCCCATAGTATATTGAATATTTGCGGACTTGTGTCAATATTTTCTTGTCAATAACGCGGAATGATTCCTAACCCCCTGCATACCCGCGCCCGCCGCCTTTTTGGCGATCCCATCCCGGGCGTATTTTTTTTCGCAAAAGACCCTAAAGTTTTTCAAAAATCCGCCGATAGACGGTTTAGTCGTTTTAATCCGCTCACGCTTTCCAAAAGGGGGCGACTCCATGCGTATTGGCTCATATGCGTACGATGCGCGACTTTTCAACCCTTTCGGGCTGGGAAAAGCCGCGCCAGCGGAAGACTTCCGGAATTCCTTCGGCCCCTCCGTGGTAAGGGAACACGCCGTTCCAAACGCCCCAAAAGCCGAGGACGGCGGCTTTTCTTGCGCCGCGTACGGCCCAAACGGCATGGCGACCGAGGAACAAGCAACGGAACGCCGCACCCTGGCCGATCTGGAGCGCCGCGACGAAGCCGTCCGCCGGCGGGACGGGGAACATGCCGCGTCCAACGGCCTGGAAGACCCGAGCCGCTTCATTTACCAGACCGGGCCGGACGGCAAGCGCTACGCCATCGGCGCCAAGCCGCGCGCCGTGGAGCGGGAGGCGGACCCGGCCGAGCGGCCCGCCGGACCGGAAAAAGATGTGAGCGGGGAAAAACTTTCCGCTGAGGACCGGGAACTGCTCGATCGCCTGAAGGCGCGGAACGCCAAAGTGCGCGCCCATGAGCACGCCCATATGGCGGCGGCCGCCGGCCAGGCGGTCGGCCCGCCCAGCTACGACTACCAGACCGGGCCGGACGGCAAACGCTATGCGGTCGGCGGTTCGGTGGACATCAGCATGTCCTATAATTCCGGGGATCCCGAGGCAAGCCTGCGTTCGGCCCGCACCGCCCAGGCGGCGGCCATGGCCACCGGCGAGCCATCGGGACAGGATATGGCCACGGCGGCCCGGGCCTCGGCCATGGCCGCCCGCGCCATGCGCGACGGGCTGGAGAAATACGCCGCCCAGGCGCTATAAAAGAGGAGCAAAACGTCCGCTTTCCGGCTCAGGCCGACCAGTGCGGCGCAAGCGGCAGAAGCGGGCCAAGCCCGACGCCCCCCGGGCTGACCATGACCCGGTGCGGATAGGCTTCCACCCCGGCGGCCAAGGTTTCATGGAACAGGCGGGCGTAGTCAGGATCAATATAGTCCGCCGGCCCAAAGCAATCGCCATCGGAGCGCTGCACGCAGTAGAAGAACGCGGCCCGCTCCCCGTGGGACACGATATCGGCCATCTCCCCCAGATGCTTCCGCGCACGCACGCTCACGGCGTCCGGAAAAGCGGCTATGCCGTCTTCCACCAGGGTGACGTTTTTGCACTCCACCCAAAGCGGCGGCAGCCCAGGCCCGGTGAGCAGGGCGTCGAGCCGGCTCTCGCCGCGCCGGGCCTCGGCCCGGAATTCCGTATAGCCCCGGGCCCAGGGCAGCGAGCCGCGCGTGAAAGCCGCCCGCAGCAGCCGGTTGGGCGTCAGAGTGTTTACTCCCACCCACATGTCGTCAAGCCGCACCAGTTCCAGCGTGTAAGGCAGCTTGCGCCCCGCGCCGGGCGCGGGCGAAACCAGCACGTCGCCGCCCGGCCGGGTAAGGCCGAGCATGCTCCCGGAATTATTGGTATGCGCCCACAATCGCCGGTCGCCGTGCTCGAACTCCACGCTGAAGCGCTTCACGCGGCGCAGCAGGCGACCCTGAAGGCAGGCGGGGGAAAACGGAAGAAGAATGTTTTCGGTCATCGGGCGCTCCGGCACAGGCGGCATTCCGTCCGTATACAAAATACCGGAGTTTTTTTGAAGCGCCGGCCCGCGCATCCGACACGGGGAGGTCGCCCCGCCCTTCCCCGGCGTCCCCATTGACCTGTTTCCCGTCCCGGCATAGCATATGAGGCTTCAGCCGCTGATGGCTTTTTTTTTACCTTCAACCCAAACACGACGCATGCCCATATTCCACCTGCTATTGCTCGCCCTTGCCCTGGCCATGGACGCTTTCGCCGTG
Source organism: Desulfovibrionaceae bacterium (assembly GCA_031554295.1). Taxonomy (GTDB): domain Bacteria; phylum Desulfobacterota; class Desulfovibrionia; order Desulfovibrionales; family Desulfovibrionaceae; genus JAVBVM01. Next base: position 10,131 of record JAVBVM010000202.1, read on the forward strand.
GCCGTGACCACCGGCGTTCAATTGAACCGCGTCACGCCGCGCCATGTCTTCCGCCTGTCCTTCCATTTCGGGTTCTTCCAGTTTCTGATGCCGGTTGTCGGCTGGCTGGCCGGGCTTTCCGTCCGCGACCTGATCGAAAACTGGGATCATTGGGTGGCCTTCGGCCTGCTGGTCTTTGTCGGCATAAAAATGATCCACGAGGCGCTGAGCGCCGCGAAAAAGAACGATCCGAAAAATGCCTGCGATCCCACGCGCGGCTTTTCGCTCCTGATGCTCTCGGTGGCCACCAGCATAGACGCGCTGGCCGTAGGGCTTTCCCTTTCGCTGGTGGGCGTGTCGATCTGGACGCCCGCCGTGGTGATCGGCATGGTCTGCGCGGCGGTAACGGCCTGCGGCATGTATATCGGCCGCAAGGCCGCCTCCATGAGCCGCCTGGGACACCGGGCCGGCCTGATCGGCGGCCTGGTGCTGATCGGCATAGGACTGCGCATTCTCTGGGAGCACGGGGTCTTTGGATAAATAAAAAAGCGCGGCCGCTGGCCGCGCTTTTTTCAGCAATACGATTCCCTAAATCACTTTATTCAGCGCATACTCGATAATCCCCTCGGCCCCGGCCAGACGCAGGCGGGGGATCAAATCGCGTACCACGCCGGTGTCCACCACGATTTCCACGGAAAACCAACTGGAATTGCGCAGGCTGGACACCGTGGGCGAATTCAGGCTCGGCAACTGGTCGATAACCGCATCCAGACGATCGCCCGGCACGTTCATTTTCAGGCCGACCAGCGTATCGGCGCGCAGCGCGCCGTGCAGCAGCAGGTCAATCTGCTCGATCTTGCGGCGTTTTTCGGGGTCGGCGTAGACTTTCGGGTTGACGATGAGCACGGCGCAGGTTTCCATTACCACGTCGATGATGCGCAGGCCGTGCGCATGAATGGTGGTGCCGGTTTCCGTGACCTCGACAATGGCGTCGGCCAGGCCGTCCACCACCTTGGCCTCGGTGGCGCCCCAAGAATACTGCACGTTCACGTCAACGTCGAGCTTTTTGAAGTAATTCCGCGTCACGCCGAGCAGTTCGGTGGCCACGCGCTTTCCGGCCAGATCCTGCGCATTCTGGTAGTGCGAATCGCCGGCCACGGCCAGCACCCAGCGCGCCGGCCGCTTACTGACCTTGGAGTAGACCAGATCGGACACGCAAACCACCTCGGCCCCGCTTTCCAGCAGCCAGTCACGACCGGTAATGCCCGCATCCAGCACGCCCTCGCCCACGTAGCCGCCGATTTCCTGCGGCCGGCAGAGGCGCGCGGTCAATTCCGGGTCATTGATGTGCGGGAAATAGTTGCGGTGATGCTTTTCTATTTTCCAACCCGAGCGGGCGAACAGCTCAATGGTCGCGTCTTCAAGCGAACCTTTGGGAATGCCGAACTTCAACGGTTCAACCAGACTCATTTATACACGTCCTTAGGATCAAAAAGTTGCGGACAGCAGATATTCGCCCCATCGTCGGAATATTCGCGAAAAAAGCAGGACATGTAGCCCTCATGGCAGGCCGCGCCTCCCACCTGCTCGACCAGGAGCAGCACGGTGTCGGCATCGCAGTCCAGGCGCACGGCCTTCACGCGCTGCACGTTGCCCGATTCCTCACCCTTGTGCCAGAGCTTGTTCCGGCTGCGGCTGTAGTAATGGGCTTCGCCGGTGCGCAGGGTGGCTTCCCAGGCGGTCTTGTTCATATAGGCGAGCATCAGAACCTCGCGGCTCTTCGCGTCCTGGGCGATTACGGGCACCAGCCCGTCCTGTTTCTCGAAATCAGGCATAAGTTCGCACTCAATAGCCATATGCCCCTCCAATTGAAACGTCTTCGCCTGATGGCGAACTAGGATTATTAGCCTGACTTTTTGCGCCATGCAAGCGGCGATTTTGTGGCTGAAGGAGGCGTTTTGTCACGCCTTTCCAAGTTGGAAGCCAAACGCCGCCCGGCCTGGGGTTGCGGCTCGTTTTGCGGAAACGCGTGTTTCCTCTCAAAGGGCGGCGGCGAATATGGAGAAAAACGGATCTCCCTGACGGTGCTTTCCAGGGGAGCTCCCCCTTTGCGGCATACCTTTACCCTTCCGCGGCATCGACCACGCTGATGTCGTTGTGCAGGGGATGGACCTTGCCGATGCGCACGCGCACGGCCTGGCCGGGGGTGGCGCGGGTGCCGAGGAGGGCGCGACGGGCGCGCAGGGTGAGCTGGGCTGCGGGCAGGGCCAGGGTGACGAAGTGATCGTTCTCCTCGGTGATGACGGCGTCCCACCAGACCTTGTCGCCCTTCTGCTTGAAGTGGAGCAGTTTCCAGTAGCGCGGGCGGAAGCGCTGCACCTGGTTGGCGGCTTCCAGGCGGGCGTTCAGGGCGGGCAGGGCCGCGTCGAGCTCGACCTTGGTCCAGCGCGGGGCGGCGTGGGCCAGGCAATGGAGGATTTGGGCGGTATTGAGCAGATCCGGGTAGCGGCGCAGGGGCGAGGTGCTGGGGGCGTAGGCGTTTAAACCGAGAGCGGCATGCGGACGCGGGGCGGTTTCCAGCACGGCCGGACCGAGAACGCGCAGAACGCGCGCGATATCGGTCGGATCTTTCCAGCAGCCGGCGAACTCCTTGGGCATGGCCAGATCCTGCGTGCGGTGGAACAACGGGAGCGCGCGGGCGGCCGCCCACCGCGCCAAGGCGGCGTTAACCAGGATCATCAGTTCGGAGACGATGCGCTGGCTGCGCTCAGCCCCGGATGCGGGAAGGATATCCACCTGAACGGATTCGCCCTGGCCGCGCAGGACAATCTCCGGTTCTTCCCGTTCGATGGAAACCGCGCCCTGGGCGATGCGCCGGGCCTGCAGGCGCAGGGAAAGCGCCTCAAGCGCGGCGAGCGGGGCGGCGAAAGCGGCGGCCGGATTATCCGGGGCGGCGGTCGAGGTCGCCAGGCTGTCGAGCACGGCCTCGCAGTCGTCGTAATGCAGATTGGCGGCAACGCGCACCCAGGCGGCCTGGACGGCGGTGTCCGCCAGGGCGCCGTCCGGCCCGACGGCCAGGGAGATCACCAGGCCAGGCCGTTCCACGCCCGCCGTCAGGCTGAGTTGATCGGCGGCCAGGGCTTCGGGCAACATGTGGTGGGTGGCTTCGGGCAAATACAGACTGGTGGCGCGACGCTGCACGGCTTTGTCCAGGGCGCCGTCAAAAGGCCAGACAATGGCCGGGCAGGCGATGCACACATGCAGGCACAGAGTGCCGTCCGACGCAAGCGGCTGGTCCGGATCAAGGCAGACGGCATCGTCCAGGTCGCGGGTGCTGGCCGCATCGATGCTGAAGAAGGGAAGATCCAGACGCGGCAGGGCGTCCGGGCCTTCGCGCAGCGCCTGTAGCGCGGCGGACACGGCCTCTGTTTCCGTTGCGAAGCTGGCGGCCCAGGCATTGCCGGGGTCGTAGCCGGCGCGATCAAGCCAGATATTATGGTGCGGCTCAACCAGCCCCCAGGCCGCGGCCAGATGGAGCGGCGCAAAAGGATCATCGCGCACGGCCTGCGGCAGCCCCTTGGAGAGCGTGGTCCAGAGAGCCTGGCTGTCATGGTCGTCCGGATCGGCCAGGAGAATGCGCAGCAGTTCTGCCAAACGCCGGGCCAGCTCCGGATCGGGCGCTTCACGGCCCGCCAGCGGCGGACGGCGGCGGATATGGATATCCCAGAGGGTCTGGAAAAATGCCTGGCCTTGCGAGCTGAGCAGTTCGCGCTCGCGCTGGGCCTCCAACTCGACGGTGCGGGCGGCCACGCGATCCGCGGGGTAGATCTCGAAGTCCGGCGGCTGGAAGCGGAAATGCGTTTTGCAGGCCAGCAAGGCGTGCCCGAAGCCGGCCACAGCGTCCACATCGGGAGTATCAAGCACCAGCCCGGCCAGCCAGTCGGCCGGGGCCTTCTCCATTTCCCCCTGAGCCAGGGACCAGAGTTCCTGGACGTCAACGCGGCCCGCCGCCGCTTCGCGGCGGGAACGATGTTCGGCCAGCAGATCCGCCATCTCCTGGCGCGAACGCTCGCCCGGATAGCTCGGACCGGACCAGGGCAGAAGGCGGGCGACCGGCAGGGAAAGCTCACGCCGGTTGGCCAGCAGCAAGCGCACCTTTCCGGCCTGCGCCTCCAGCACAAAGCCCTGCACGGCCCGGTTGTCCTGCAGAAATTCAACAATACAGCCAGGGCCCGGGTAGGCGGTCAGTCCGGAAATCGCTGCCATAAATTTATGTATCTTCCTTTGGGGCCTTTCATGCTTGTTTGCCCGGCCAACGGCTTAATGGCGGAAAGAACGCTGGCCGGTAAAGACCATGCCCACCTGCGGCGAATGTTCGTTCACGGCCTTGATCACCTCCACGTCGCGCAGCGAGCCGCCGGGCTGGGCAATGGCGGTAACGCCCTGGCGCATGATCAGGTCCACTCCGTCGCGGAAGGGGAAAAAGCCGTCGGACACCAGCACGCTGCCGGGAAGTCCGCCCTTGGCGCGCTTTGTCTCCACGTCAATGGCCTCCAGCCAGGCGGCGGCTTCCGGGTCTGTAGCGGCTTTCTGGATCAAATCATGGATGGAAAGATTATGACGGGAAAAGCTCAACGTATCCATATACTTGGTATATGCCTTATAAATGGTGAGGCTGACCACGCCCACCCGGTCCTGCTCGCCGGTGCCGATGGCCACGGTCGCTCCGTTGCGCGCGAAAATCACCGAATTGGAGGTGACGCCCGCCTCCACGGCCCAGGCGAAGAGCAGATCATCGGCCTCGGCCGGCGTGGGGGCGCGGGCGACAACCGTTTCGCCGGACTTGGCCGTGGCCTGGGCCGGCAGAAAGTCTCCGGCCTCGCGGATACGGTTCACAAACGAACGCTGGAGCACCAGGCCGCCGTCCGACAGACTCTTGATGTCCAGGAACGGGCGGGGATCCTCGCCCAGGACGGCCAGGCCGGGAATGCGCAGAATGCGCAAATTTTTGCGCGTCTGGATCAGCTCAAGGGCGCCGGCTTCATACTCAGGCGCCGCCACCACTTCAAAGTAGTTATCGGCAATCAGTTGCGCCGCCGGCACGCTCAGGGGGCGGTTCACCACCACGGCGCCGCCGAAGGCCGCAATGCGGTCGCACCAGAACGCCTTGCTCAGGGCGTCCGCGATGCCCTCTCTAGACCAGGCCGCGCCGCTCGGATTATTGTGCTTCAGTATGACCGCCGCCGGCCGGCCGGCCAGGTATTGCAGAATGTTGACGCCGTTATCCACGTCCGTCAGGTTGGTTTTGCCCGGGTGTTTGCCGGCCTGGATCATCTGTTCCTCGGTCAGGGAGGAGACGAGCCCGGCCTTGCCGTTGCGGAACTCCACCCCGCCGGAAATCAGGCAGCCCTCGGCCGGGGCGTACAAGGCGGCCGGCTGGTCCGGGTTCTCGCCGTAGCGCAGGCCCTTGACCGCACCGTCGATATTCCAGGTCCGTTTCGCATAGGTCAGGGTCTGGTCGCCCAGGGTGATGGTCAGCGTGGCGGGAAACTGGTCATCCACCACGGTACTGTACATGGATTTCAGGTCGTTGCTCATGCCCGGCTCCTTTATAACATGTTACGTTTGAAATCGCCGCTTAACAGCGCGCAAAGCCCGCCTACGGCAATTTCGCGGATGCCGCCGCGCTGCGCTCCGCATCGCCGGGGCATTTTACCATTGAAAATCCCATTCGGATAAAATGCCCTAAAAAAGAAAATCCCCTAAAGGGGTGCGTTCACGCCATGTCTACATATCACAGGCCGGACGCATGAGCAATTTTCATTTGAAGCCGCTCTCCGGAAAGGATACAGTCGCCCGAAATCATACGGAGGATCGCATGGAGCGCATGCTGGAAAAGCTGGCCCATCAACTGAACAGCCTGGACGAAGCGTCGTTGCTGGCCCTGTGGGGGCGCTTCGCCGCGCGCGTTGAACGCTTTGAGCCCACCAAACGCTGGGAAGAGGCGGCCCTGTGCCTGTGCATGTGCCAGGCGGTGCGCTGGAAAAACCAGCTGTTCAACCACCATTTCGCCGCGTCCGTGACGCCGGGCGCGCACCCGTCCAAAGAAAACAAGCCCGAAGCCCCGCAAGAGCCCCTGGAATCGGACCCGTTCCAGTTCCACCTGACCCCCGGCGCCGGAAAAAAACAAACCGCGCCGCCGCCCGGCAAAGTGCTCGCTTTTGGAAAAAAAGACGATTCCAAAACGCCGAAAAGCGAGCCTTAGGCCCCTGGCCGGACCCCTTCCGCCATTACGCGCGCCTTTCCCAGAATGGAAGGCGCGCTTCATTTATGCTGCGGGCTGTTCACCAGCACCAGGCCGCAGCAGACCATGGCCAGGCAGATGGCCATGATCACGCCGGCCGGCTCGCCCAGAAAGAGCACGCCCGACAGCACGCCGAACAGCGGCGGCAAAAACGTGAACGTGTGGATAAGCCCGGCCGAATACCGGTAAATGAGCGCCTGCATGATGGTGAAGGCGACAAAGGCCACCAGCACGCCCTGGTACAGGACCAGCAGGACAAAATTCGTGGTGACGCGCGCTGTGGCGAAATCCCCGCGCAGCAGGGCGATGACGAGGGCCAGCAGGCAACAGATCGCGGCGCTCCAGAGCACCGTCTGGTGCGGCCTGGTCACGGCCGCGAGGTGCTTTTTCATATAGACGCTGGAACCGGCCCAGCACATGGCGCTGATCACAATCAAAACGTCGCCCAGCAGCGAAGCGCCCGGCGGCACGTCGCCCGGCCGGTCGGTGAACAGGATCACAATGCCGGCAAAGGCGATGCACATGCCGATCACCTGTTTGGCGGTCGGCTTCACGCCCAGGAAAACCCGCTCGAACAGCACCGCGAAAAACGGCACGGTATAGCAGATCATGGCCGAACGGCCGGAGGCGATATAGTGCACGCTCAAATACATGGTGATGACATGGCCTGAAAACAACAGGCTCTGCCGCAGCACCTTGAGCCGCAGGCCGGGCGCCGGCAGCAGCAGGCTCCGGTCGCTCCAGGCCATCCAGAGAGCAATGCAGACGGCGGCGATCAAGACGCGCAGAAACACCACGACCATGGGCGCGGCGAACAGGTTGCTCGCCTTCATCACGCTCCAGTTCACGCCCATGAGAAAGCAAATGAACACAATCAGCAGCAGCACATTCGGCGGCACGCGGCCTTTCAGGGCTTTCCCGGTCTGAGTCATTGGGCCTCCGCTTTCTCGGCAATCCATGACTTATAGGACCACCCGCGCAAAAAAAACAAGTCCGTTTTTCCAGGCCATATCAGCACGCCGGAGGAGCGGGAACGTGTCAAAATATTCCACGCTACGGGCAAGCGGAGGCCCGCCGTTCCCCACCCCGCCGGGTCGGCGTCGCAAAAGCCGCCCGGCCCTGGGGCCTGCGCGACAGGCGATGCGGAAACGAGCGTTTCCTCTCGAAGGGCGGCGGATAAGCCCTAAAACAACGCCTCCCCAATCGGGGGTTCCCAGGGGGGACACCCCCTTGGGCCGCCGGGGGGGGGCAGCCTTATTCTTCCAGCCCGAACTTTTTCAGTTTGCTGTGCAGGGTCGCGCGGGTGATGCCCAGGCGGCGGGCGGTTTCGCTTTTATTGGCGTTGGTTTCGCGCAGGGTGGCGATGATTGCGCGGCGCTCCATTTCCTCAAGGGAAAGGCCGAGGTAAGGAGCGGCGGAAAGAACGGCGGAAGGGCCGTTTTGGGTGATGGCGAGGGGCAGTTCCCTGTTGGTGATGTATTCGCCGGGCGCGAGGATCACGGCGCGCTCAACGGCGTTTTCCAGTTCGCGGACGTTGCCGGGCCAGGGGTGGCGGCTGAGGATTTCCAGGGCCTGGGGCGTGAAGCCCCGGATGGTCTTGTGATTTTTTGCGGCGAAACGGGCCAGGAAATTGAGGGCCAGAGCCGGGATATCCTCCTGGCGGTCGCGTAGCGGAGGCACGTTGAGGGTGATGACGTTGAGGCGGTAGTAGAGGTCTTCGCGGAAACGGCCGGCGGCTACTTCCGCGGCCAGGTCACGGTTGGTGGCGGCCAGCGCGCGCACGTCCACGGTCAACGTGGCGTCGGAGCCCACGCGCTGGATTTCGCCCTGCTGTAGCGCGCGCAAGAGCTTAGACTGGAGTTGCGGAGGCATTTCGCCGATTTCGTCCAGAAAAAGCGTGCCTTTGTCGGCCTGCTTGAAGCGGCCCTCCCGCTGCTTGTCGGCGCCGGTGTAGGCGCCTTTTTCATGGCCGAAGAGTTCGGATTCCAGCAAATTTTCGGCCAGGGCGGCGCAGTTCACGGTGACCAGCGGCAGGCCGGCGCGCAGGCTGGCCTGGTGCAGGGCGCGGGCCACCAGTTCCTTGCCGGTGCCGGATTCGCCGGTAATCAGCACCGTGGCTTCGCTCGGCCCCACGGTGGCAATCAGTCCGCTCAGTTCACGCATGACCAGGCTCGCGCCCAGCATGTCGGGCGGATTCTGGTGTGCGAGCTGTTCTTTGAGGCGGGAATTTTCGGCGGACAGGCGGGTGTGGGCCAGGGCCTTTTCCAGGGTATGACGCAGGAGATCGAAATCCAGGGGTTTGATCAGGTAGTCGTGCGCGCCGTTGCGCAGGGCTTCCACGGCCGTGTCCACCGAGGAATAGGCGGTCATGATCAGGATGGGAATAGCCGGGTTGATGGCCCGGATCTGGGTGAGCGCCTCCATGCCGCCCATACGGGCCATACGCATGTCCATGAGCACGGCGTCGAAGACCGAATCGGGTGTGGCGGCGCGCACGGCGGCCACGCCCGATTCGCCGTCGTCGGCCTCGAACGGGGCGTGGCCCCATTCCTTGAGGATGGTGCGCAGCATGGAACGGTGCCCGGTATCGTCGTCAACAATGAGAATGCGAACGGTCATGGCCGCCTCGCGGGGGAAGGGTCCGGGCGCTCGTCTTTTCCGGCGCGGCGCAGGGCCGTGAAGCTGACGACCGCGCCGCCATTCTGGCCGGGGCGGATGCCGACAGAGGCGTTATGGGCCTCGACTATCTTGCTGACGATGGAAAGGCCCAAGCCCGTGCCCTGGCTCTTGGTGGTGAAATAGGGGTCAAACACGCGGGCGACGGATTCAGGGGCGAGGCCGACGCCCGTGTCCGCCACGGTCAGGCTCGCGCCGCCCGAGCCCAGGGAAGTGGCCAGGGTAAGGGTGCCGCCGTCGGGCATGGCTTCCAGGGCGTTCAACAGCACATTGAGCAGGGCCTGGGAGAAACGATCAGGGTCCAACAGGAGCAAAGGCAGGTTGCCGGGGTTCCAGGCTATGTCCACACGCCGGCTTTCGGCGTCGCGGCGGATCAGGTTCAGGTTGTGGATGACCAGGGCGTTCAAGTCCGTAGGGCGCGGGGCAATGGCCGAAGGCCGGGCGAAATTGATCAGGTTGGTAATGGCGCGGTTCAGGCGCTCGGTTTCCTGAACCAGAACCTGCGCGGCTTCTTTGTCCGGGCTGCTGTCCGGAAAGCGGGAGGCGAAATAGGTGGCGTACCCCTTGATGGAGCTGAGCGGGTTGCGCAACTCGTGCGCCACGCCGGCCGCCAGATCCCCCGCCGTGACCAGCTGTTCGCGGCGGCGCACCTCCTCCTGCAAACGGCGCTTTGATGCGCGCGCGTGCTGGAACCAGAACAGGCAGAGGGCGCCAATCAGGCCCCAGGCGAAGACCAGGCCGGACAGCAGACGCGTATAACGTTGATCGGCGGCCAGGCCGGCTTTCAGGGGTTTTGCGTCAAAACCGACCATGATCACGGGCGGGGCCTGGCCGGGCGGCATGGACAAATTGTCGGGCAGCCCGGGATGCAGCAATGCTTCCGGGCCCACCTGCGCCAGGGGCGGCAAGGCGGGCGGCCCGTTCTGGCCGAAGCGGAAAACGCCGGCGTCCGGCCCTGCCATGCGGCCCATCATGCCTTCCATCATCGCCCCCATCATGCCTCCCACCACGAGGCCCGGCCCGGGAAGGTCATGATCGCCATGCCCGGCCGGGGGAGCCAGCCTTTGCATGGGTGTAAAGAAACGATACACCGCCAGCACCAGTTCCTTGTCCAGCGCCAACCCCGCCGAGCCTTCATTCATCCGCACGTCCAGGCGGCGCATGCTTTCCGGCGAAAGAAAGCTGCGGCCGGCCATATTTTCGCCGCTGTACTCGAGCACATAGCCCGAAGGCGTGAGCAGCGCGACAAAGATCACGTCCGGCTGGCGGCTGATTTCCTCAAACAGGTACTGCATGCGCATATTGGCCATATGCGGCCGCATGGTGGTGCGGCTGGCGGCCTCCAATACGCGGATCACGGTCGCGCCCTTTTCTTCCAGAATATGCTGGGTGGCCCGCGTTTCCCGCCCGGGCGCCTGCCCCCTGATCTGCACCGCGACAAGCCCGACCAGCACCAACACGACCAGCGCGATCCAGCTCAGAAGGCCCGGCCACAGGCCGCCGACGAATGTTGACGCGAACCGTCCACGGAAAGACATAGCCGCTCCTTGTATAGTTTTTATACAGTACCCTTGGCTGAGTGTATAGTTTTTATTCAGTCTCAGGCCGTCGTTTATTGTTCACTCTATTTATTTACAATAAAATCAGCATGATTTTTCATTGGCACGCCTGTTGCTAAATCCAGTGCAAGCAACAAGCGCACCAAGAACGATTGAGAAAAACAAACCCGTAAAACCAGGCGTACAGTCGCCTACACAAGGAGCTTTCCATGGCGCACCGCAAAACCTTCAGCATACTTACCGTGACCGCCGTGCTCGCGGCCCTTCTGGTGTCGGGCACCGCCTTTGCCTACAACCATAACGGCGATTTCGACGGCCCCTGCGGCGGCCCGGGCTACAAACAACATGAGGCCCTGGCGCCGGAAAAACGGGAGAAATTTGATGAAATCATGAAGCGGCATTTCGACCGCGTGCAGCCCCTGCGCGAGCAAATGTGGGCCAAGCGCACCGAATTGGAAGCTCTCTCGAAAAATCCCAACACCAAGCCGGAAACCATCAGCAAGCTGGTGCAGGATATGTCCGGCCTGCGCGGGCAGATGATCCAGGAACGCGAAAGCCTGCGCAGTTCCCTTGAAAAAGAGGTGGGCATTTCCGGCTTCGGTCCCGGCCGGGGCTTTGACGGCCACGGCGACTGCGGCGGTTATGGTGACGGGCCCCGTTCCAACGGCCACCGGGGCGATTGGGGAGGTTGTGGCCGCAGATAGATATACCGCGCTGATTGACGCGCTGGAGAGACCACCCTCCAAGCGCGGAAGGGGCTATGCCGGGGAAGGCATAGCCCCTTTTCGTTCCACGCCTTGTTCGCGCTAACTCTGGTCAAAAGGCGGGAAAACGCGTAAGGGAATGGCGTTCTTTCGGCGAAAGCTTTTTGCCGCAACCGTTCAACCTGTCCATGGGAGGGCGCATGGCCCGGTATATAGGACTCCCCTTGCTGGTGCTGATCATCATTGTCGCCATCGTGGTGTTCTGGGCTGTTTCGGCCTACAACCGCCTGGTCCGGCTGAACAGCATGAAAGAAGAGGCATGGAGCGGCGTCCTGGTGCAGTTGAAGCGTCGCCATGATCTCATCCCCAACCTGGTGGAATCGGTCAAAGGCTATTCCAGGCACGAGCAGGGCATTTTCGAGGACGTGGCGGAAAAACGCGCCCTGGCCGTGGGAGCGGTCAGCCCGGAACAACGCGGCCAGGCCGAACAGGCGCTGAGCCAGTCGCTCGGCAGAATCTTCGCCCTGGCGGAGAACTACCCGGATTTGAAAGCCAGCGCCAATTTCCTCTCCCTCCAGCGTTCGCTCGCGGAAACAGAGGAACACCTCCAGATGGCCCGCCGCTACTTCAACGGCACGGTGCGCGACTACAACATTCTGGTGCAATCCTTCCCGTCCATGATCCTCGCGCGCTTCCTGGGCCTGGCCAATGCCGAATATTTCGAGCTGGACGCTCCAGAGGAAAAGCTCGCGCCCAAAGTGAGCTTCTAGATGCCGGGGGCGCTCAACCGGCGCGGCCTGATCCGCCTGCTCCGCCTATTCCTGTGCGCGCTGTCGTTCTGCTGCTTTTTGCCGACCCAGGGCCTCGCCCAGGAACGAATCCGCGACTTCGCCTGCTCCGCCCAGGTACGGGCCAACGGAAGCGTCCGGATCACCGAACGGATCACCCTGGTTGCCGAAGGCCGGAACATCCGGCGCGGCATTGTCCGCGACCTGCCCCTGGCCTGGTCGGACGGCAAGCAGGACTACCGCCTGAAAATCACCTTGGAAAGCGTGCGGCGCGACGGCCGCCACGAACCGATTTCCCTTTCCCGGGAGAGCGACATGCTCTCCGTGCGCATCGGCGACCCGGACGCCCTTTTGCCGCGCGGCGAGCACGTCTACGCCGTCACCTACCTGGTGGCCAACGTGCTGACCAGCGACGGCGCTTCGGACGAATTCTACTGGAACGCCACCGGCAGATGGGACTTTCCCATCGAGCGGGCCCGTTGTTCCCTGGAACTGCCGGACGCCGCCCAGAGCTTGGACGCCAGCGGCCGCGACAGCCGCATCATTGAAATCAACGCCTATACCGGCGAAACGGGCGGCCGGGGGCGCGATTTCCGCATCCGGCCGGACGGCGGCGTGGAAACCACCGCCACGCTCCGGGAGGGCGAAGGGCTCACCGTTTCCTACACCTGGCCCACCGGCCTGACCGGCGGCATAGCCCAGCCCCGCACGTTCGCCACCTTCCTGCGCCAGAGCCTCCTGCCCGGCCCCTCTAGCTGGCGGATGCCGCTTATCCCCCTGGTCGCCCTGCTCCTGCTGCTCTGGTTCTGGCGCCGCCACGGGCGGGATCCGCTCATGCCCGTGATCATCCCGCGCTTTGAAGCGCCCAAAAACGCCACCCCCGGCCTGACCCGGGCCATCCGCCGCCTGGGCTGGGACGAGACCTGCCTGGTCGCCGATATTCTCAGCCTGGCGGCCAAGGGCTATCTGGAAGTCGCCCCCGGCACCGGTAACGTAACCTATGTGCTGCGCCGCATTCCCGCCGCCCCCGACGCGCCGGAACTGCGCCCGGAACTTCTCAAGGACGAACAGGATCTGCTGGAAAAGCTTCTGCCCACCCCTGATTCCATCCTGGCCCTGCACAGCTCCAACCACGCCATTCTCTCGGCCGCGCGAACCCTGTCGCGCATTCGCTGCGCCGGACCGCTCGGAAAGCTCAACACCGGAAACACCGGCTGGCTGCTGCTCGGGCTGCTGCCCCTGCTGCTTTTACCGTTCACGATCTACAGCGGCGCCGGGCCGGATACCACCATCGCTTGCTGCGCCATCTACGGCATCGGCGCGGCCATAACAGCCGTCGCACACAAACGCGCGCAAAAAAACTCCAGCCAGCCCGGCAAGGCCGGCGTCATCATCACGGTCCTGGCCCTGCTCATTTTCCTGATCGTCGGCTCCCTCTTCGCCTTCGTCATCACCGAAGCGCTCTCCCCGCCTCCGGCCGGCTGGCTCGGCATGGGCTTCCTCGGCCTGCTGCTGGGCGCCACCTTCGCCCGCCTCATGCCCCGCCGCACCGAGGCCGGCGTCCAGACCCTGGCCGAAATCGAAGGTCTGGTCCAATACTTGAGCGTCGCCGAACAGCACCGCCTTGAAGCCCTCTACCCGCCCGCCGACACCATCGAGCGCTTCGAGCTCCTCCTCCCCTACGCCCTGGCTCTGGACACCGCCGAAACCTGGGCCGACCGCTTCGACGCCTATCTGCAAAAAATCTCCATGCCGCCGCCGCGCAGCATCGCCTTCGCCGCCGCCAACCGCGGCTGGCCCCGCACCTTCAACCGCACCATGCGCTCCATGGGCCGCATCTACTCCGCCTCCGCCATCAACCCCGCCGCCCGCCAGCCCGGTTCCGGCCCGCGCTCCTTCGGCGGCTCCGGACGCGGCGGCGGAGGCTTTTCCGGCGGCGGACGCGGCGGGGGCGGCGGCCGGGGCTGGTAAAGAAAAATGCCTCCGGCGGCCGAGGCCCATGGGCCCCTTGGAACCCCATACAGCCGCCGCGCGCTTCCTTTACGGAAACATTCGTTTTCACGCCACTTCCCGTAACGCCGCGCCGGGCGGCTTTTGGCTTCCGGCCCGCAGGTCCTCGAAAGACACTGGATTTAGAATCCGGCGGCGTTCAACAGCCGTCAAACTGCGCGACAAAATGGCAAGGTCCAGAAGTTCAAACCGCGCGAGGAGGCGGCCCGTCTGACCCAGAGAGGCGGCGCGGCCGGGGACGACCGACAACCCGCCTGAGGTGGGGCGGGAATTTTTCCGTTTGCCGGAAATGCCTCGATCGCGCACGCGAGGCGATGCCTCTTTTGCTGGCGGACACGGAAAGGGCTTTCAGCGAATCTTCATTACGGTCGTTTTTAATAGAACTCACAACGGTCGCCGAGCCTGACGCGCAGCCGGAAGGCGTGCCCGGCCGGCACGGCCAGCACGTAGCGGCCGGGCCGCTCCGAAGAGTGAATGGTAACGGTGAAGGGTTGGACGTTTTTAACAATGCGGAAAATGACGCCGCCGCTGTCCATGAACAGCATATCCAACGGCATGGACACTTCCTTCATCCACATGTTCATGACCCGATCTTCCTCAAAGTCGAACAGCATGCCGTGCCTGGGGGGAAGCGAGTCGCGGTGCGCCAGGCCCCGGAGGCGTTCTTCCAGGGTGGAGGCGACTTCCACGGGCAGGGTCGAACGCAGGCGATCGCTTTGTCCAACGTATATTTCCAGGGTGGCGCGCGTGAAGTCTTGCGCCCGCGCGGGCGTGGAGACGAGCGGCGGCAGCAGCAGCAAGAGGCCCAAAATCTGAAGGAGTTTTCGTATCATAACCGCCCTGCCGTGATGGAATATCAAGGAAACATCGCGGAAACCGCGCCCCGGGTCAACGGCTTTGGGCGGGGCGGAAGCGAAAAAGCCGCGCGTGTTCGGAGCGCGGCCTTTCTCATAAGACGAACGGGCTGACTGAGCGGATGCAGATAAGGGATTCCAAAGGGCCTCAGCCCTTTGGCCGCCGGAGGCTTTCGCGCTACTTCCCCGCCAGCTTTTTGACCGCCGCGCCCATGCGATCCATGGCGGCGGCCAGAACGTTGTCGGCTACGGCAAAGGACATGCGCACGCAGTCATCGTCGCCGAACGAACCACCGGGCACCAGGGCGACGCGCGCCTCTTCCAGCATATAGGCGCAGAAGGCGTTGGAATCGGGCACGGCGGGAGTGTAGAGCTTGTGCACGTCGGCGAAGAGATAGAAGGCGCCGTCGGGCCTCGGGCAGGCCACGCCCGGCCAGGCGGCCATGGCTGCCAGGGCCAGGTCGCGCCGGCGGCGGAAGGCGGTTTTCATTTCCTCAAGACCGACCAGGGGCTGGGTAAGGGCGGCCAAGGCCGCCTTTTGCGCGATGGAATTGACGTTCGAGCTGGTATGGCCCTGCAGACGGCCGATATAGGTGTTGCGCTTCGGGTCCGTGAGCAGGTAGCCCACGCGCCAGCCGGTCATGGCGTAGGTGTTGGAAACGCCGTTCACAATACCCACCTGCTCCGGGTAGTTTTGCCACCAGGCGGAAACGCTGGTGGGCGTGGCCGGATCGTACACAAGCTGGTCGTAAATTTCATCGGAAATGACATAAATGCCTTCGCGGATTGCCCAGTCCACCAGGGCGTCGATCTCTTTTTGGGAATAGCAGGCGCCGGTGGGATTGGAGGGCGAATTGAGCAACAGGGCGCGGGTGGCCGGGGTGCGGCGCCTGGCCAGATCCTCGACCGTGATTTTGAAGGCCCGCCCGGCGCTGGCCGGGACCAGCGCAACCTTGCCGCCGGACAGCTCAATCAGGGGCGGGTAGCTGACCCAGTAAGGGGAGGGCACCAGCACCTCGTCGCCGGGGTTGAGCAGGGACTGGAAGAGATTGTACAGAGCCTGCTTGCCGCCGTTGCAGATACAGACGGAATCGGCTGTGGCGCTGATGCCGTAAGTTTTGTTGAAATAGGCGGCCACCGCCTTGCGCAGATCGGGGATGCCGGATTCCTGGGTATAGCGGGTGAAGCCCTGATCAATGGCGGCTTTGGCCGCTTCGCAGATATGCTGCGGAGTGGGAAAATCCGGCTCGCCCACGGCCAGGCTGGTGACTTCAATGCCGTTCGCCTTCATTTCCAGGGCCTTGGCGTTGATTTGCAGGGTCGCCGAGGCTTCCAGCCCGGCCAGTCGGTGGGAAATGTCCATGCGCTCTCCTTGAATGCTGTGCGAATGTCTGTCGCCCTAGGGCGTTTTTTCTTTTTCCGTTGCCGGTCAACACTGATACCAAGTCCAGCCGCTTGTGTAAACAGCGCCCGGCTTGAGCTTTGCCGCCGGGGCGCTTATACTCGCTCGCAAGTACCCGAGGAGCGTGCCATGACCGATGCCACAAATGAAACCATCCCCCAGGATCTGTTGGATATTCTTGCCTGCCCGCGCTGCCGGGCGTCCCTTGATCTGCTGAAAAAAGACTCGGGCGCCCAGGGTCTGGCCTGCGGCCCGTGCGGCGTGGTCTATCCGGTGGAGGAGGGCATTCCCGTCATGCTGGCGGATGCGGCGATCCCCCGGGAAAAATGGAACACACAGCCGTAAGCCCGCTCCGGCTCCTATTCCAAAAAACAGCCCGCCCGGAATAATCTGGTTGCGGAGGCTAACAATACCGGCTATATAGATAGTGTTATTTTTTAGAAACACTGCCAACCGCCCCGACTCGCGGGCGAACGGCCTTTGCCCAAAGGAGGGTGCCATGCCTCAGGTTCTCGAAATCTACAAATGTATGAAATGCGGCAACATCGTTGAAATTCTTGTGGGTGGCGGCGCCAATCTGGTCTGCTGCGGCGAACCCATGCAGCTGATGAAGGAAGGCACTTCGGACGGCGCCAAGGAAAAGCACGTGCCGGTCATTGAACAGACCGCCAACGGCTTCAAGGTGAAAGTCGGTTCCGTGGCCCACCCCATGGAGGAAAAGCACTGGATCCAGTGGATCGAGCTGCTGGCCGACAACGTGAGCTACACCCGCTTTCTCAAGCCCGGTGACGCTCCTGAGGCGGAATTTTGCATCAAAGCGTCGAAAGTCACGGCGCGTGAATACTGCAACCTGCACGGTCACTGGAAGGCCGATGCCTAGGGGAGAAAACCATGAAGAAGTACGTTTGCAGCATCTGCGGCTATGAGTACGATCCGGTTGAGGGCGATCCCGATAACGGCGTCAAACCCGGAACGCCCTTTGAAAAACTGCCCGCCGACTGGGTATGCCCCCTCTGCGGCGCGGGAAAAGACGATTTTGAACCGGCGTAGCCGCCACTGAACACCACCACAGGGGCGGCCTTCCGCCCCTTTTTTTCGCCTTGCACGCGCCGCGCAGCATGGTTATCCCCGCTCTTGTTCAGTGGCCTCTCCTGTGTTATCAGCAATATTTACCAATACTCTTCTAAATCGGAGTTCCCATGCGCAGCATTGAAGTAAAAAAGGATATCCACTGGGTCGGGGCCGTTGACTACGAGAGCCGGGACTTTCACGGCTATTCCTTGTCGCCGGGCGGCACCACCTATAACTCCTACATCGTCAAAGACGAAAAGACCGCGCTGATCGATACGGTCAAGCACGGCCATTTCGGCACCCTGCGCCGGCGCATTGAAACCGCGCTGCCCTCGGGAAAGATCGACTATTTCATCATCAACCACGTGGAGCTTGATCACGCCGGCTGCCTGGCCCAGGCCGTGGAATTCTTCAAGCCTGAAAAGATCTTCTGCTCCACCATGGGCCTGCGCTCCATGCAGGGCCACTATGACACCAGCGGCTGGCCCGTTCAGGCCGTGAAGACCGGCGACGTCATTTCCCTCGGCAAACGCAGCGTGCGCTTCGTCGAAACCCGCATGCTCCACTGGCCGGACAGCATGTTCAGCTATATCCCCGAGGATAAAATCCTCTTCAGCAACGATGCCTTTGGCCAGAACATCGCCAGCACCGCTCGCTTTGTCGATGAAATGGAGCGCCCCTACATCCTGGCGGCCATGAAGGAATACTATTACAACATCGTCCTGCCCTTCTCGCCCATCGTGCTCAAGACCCTGGACGCCGTGGCCGAGCTGAAGCTTGACATTGACACCGTGGCCCCGGATCATGGCCTGATCTTCCGCGGCAAAGACGTGGCCTTTATGCTCGACACCTACCGCGACCTGGCCCTGCAAAAAACCAAAAAGCAGGCCCTGATCTTTTTTGACACCATGTGGAACAGCACGGAAAAAATGGCCCACGCCATCACCGAAGGTCTGGAACAAAACGGCGTGCCCGTGCGCCTGTTCAGCCTCAAAAACAACCACCACAGCACCGTCATGTCCGCCCTGGCCGATTGCGGCGCGGTGATCGCCGGCTCGCCCACCCACAATAACGGCATCATGCCCCACGTCAGCGCCATGCTCGGCTACATGAAAGGTCTCAAGCCGCAAAACCGCATCGGCGCCGCCTACGGTTCCTATGGCTGGTCCGGCGAAGCCCCCAAAATTATCCACGAAACTCTCCAGTCCATGGGGATGCAGCTGCCCGCCGAACCCGTCAAAACCAATTTCGTTCCCAAAAAGGACGACTACGCCGCCTGCCTCGCCCTCGGCAAGACCGTTGCGGCGGCGCTGGCCGCGGTGTGTCAAGAATAAGCCAAGCCTTTGGGTTCCAAGCGGCCAGGGGCCCTTGGAACCCCGTTTAGCCGGTCGGGCGCCCATTTCGCGGATGAAGCCGTGCGCTTTGGGTGAACACCGTGCCCGCGAAATGAGCACGCGACCGGGAGTTTTTATAATTCAGCCAGTCGCGCGCCGCATTTTTCTCCGTCCCCGCTAGAAACGCCGCCGCCCTTCAAGCGGAACCACTTGTTTCCGCTAAGCTTTTCCCGACTCGGGGCCGGCCGACTTTTCCCAATTATGGTAATTTTTTTCAAGCCTTACAAGGCGGCCAGATAGTTCTCACTTGCGCCCGTCATCCGCAAAGCAGGCACTAGAGGGCGCGTAAGAAGAAATCACGCGTCTGTATAAACAAGGCAAAAACGCGTGTTCCCGCTCAAGTGCGAACTCCGCCGCCAGGCTCGCGTCCATATCCATCGCCCGCAGCTATGCCGGTATCTGTGGATTCCGGGCCTTGGTCCTTTTCCGGGAACCGCTATACCGCGTTTTTCGTGTGCGTCTCCGGATTTCCCGGTTCAGGCGCTCAAGCGTGTTTGCCCTCTCCCGCCGAGGCGGTGAATTTCCGCGGCTTGTCGGGTTGAGGGATTCGCGGATTCAAGAACTATCTCCCTGATACGCGAAAGACCCCCGATGCGTGGCATCGGGGGGCTTTAGAAGAATCCTGGCGTCGGCCTGCTTTCCCACAAGTGAGCTTGCAGTATCATCGGCGATGGAGGGCTTAACTTCCGAGTTCGGAATGGGGTCGGGTGTATCCCCTCCTCTATG
>JAVBVM010000109.1:0-7985 GCA_031554295.1 Desulfovibrionaceae bacterium
TCGGTAATCCCATGCGAGATAAAATTCATGCCGAAATGTGCGCCGAAAGCGAAAAACTGATGGCTCCCTTCAAGGCCGCTCTGGATAAACTGGGCATTTCCTACGTCGCGCGCACCGCCCAGGGCACCGCCGGCGACCAGATACTGGAAATCGCCAAAGAAGAAAAATGCGAAGTGATCGTCATGGGCGCCCATGGTAAAACCAGCGTCGGGGAAATCATCCTGGGTAGCGTTTCCCAGCACGTGCTGCATTTCAGCCATATCCCGGTGATGATCGCCCGCTAGCCAAACCCTTCTTGCATTTACGTTACCGTGAAAAAAGCCGGTTTCAGGCATCTTCGTGCCTGAAACCGGCTTTTTATTCACTGCGCGACAGCTTTCTACTTTTTCAGCACGGCAATCGCCTCTACTTCCACCAGGAATTCAGGACGTGCCAGGGCGGCCGCCTGCAAAACCGTGCTGGCCGGCGGGGCATCCACCAGCGAAGGCGCATGTTTTTTGAAAAACTCAAGCTCCGTGGCCCGGACCACCGGGTAATCTTTCATATCTTTAAACAGAATCAGCGTGCGCACCAGGTTTTCCAGGCTCGATCCGGCATTCTCCAGCACCTGTTTCAGTTTGGTGTAGCACATAATCGTCTGATCCTGCGCCGTGTTCGTCAGGCAGGCGCCATCCTCGAACGACTGCGCCGTCATCCCCGATACAAAGATCAGGTTATCCACGACCACGGCGTTCGCATAAATCGGCGTGCCCGGTGTCACGTTAGGAAATTTTTGCTCCACGCCCTTGATAATGCACGGATACTTTTTCATTTCTCAACTCCTTTTGTAAAAAGCTGAAATACTCTCCTCATTTCTCCGCTCCGACAGCGCATAACACAAGATGAAAGACAAATTCGACGGCCAAAGGCGGAAAACCACAGCCCCTCACAACGCGCCTCGTTCATCCTCGGCTCAATCATTTTTTCGCGCCGCGCATCTTCCCGACAATCCAAAGTCGCCCGGCCCAGCGCCACGATGCGCGGGGTGGAAACAAGTGTTCATCTCAAAGGGCGGCGGTGGTTTGAGCACAGGGCAGAATCCGCATATGGAGCGCAACTGCCATCATAAAAATAAAAACTTCCGGCCGCGCGTTCATTTCGCGGATGAGTCGGACTGCTTAAACGGAGCAGCCGGCCGCAAAACAAACGCGCGACCGGTTATGCCGGCTCCAAGGGCTCCGGCCCCTTGGCCGCCGGAGACGCTCTTCCCCTATCCGTTCAGCTTTTTATTCAACAATTCGTTTACCAAGGCCGGATTGGCTTTGCCTTTGGTGGCGCGCATGACCTGGCCGACGAAGAAGGAGAGCAGCTTGGTCTTGCCGCCTCGGAAGGCATCGGCTTCGGTCGGGTTTTCGGCGATAACGCGGTCAACGGCCTCCTCGAGGGCGCCGGAGTCGGAAACCTGGATCAGGCCGCGTTCTTTGACAAAGGCTTCGGGCATGGCGCCCTGTTCGAAAAGATCGGAGAAAATATCGCTGCCGATTTTGGCGCTGATCATGCCTTCGTCGGTGATGCGGACCAGTTCCGCCACGGCCTCGGGCCGCAGGGAAGACTGTGCGACGCTGAGGCCGCGTTGGTTCAGCTCGCGCATGAAGGAGCCGAGCAGGATATTGGCGATCTTTTTCGGCGCGTTGTTGGCTTTGAGCGCGGCTTCGAAAAAATCGGCCAGG
The DNA here is from genome assembly GCA_031554295.1 of Desulfovibrionaceae bacterium. Classification (GTDB taxonomy): domain Bacteria; phylum Desulfobacterota; class Desulfovibrionia; order Desulfovibrionales; family Desulfovibrionaceae; genus JAVBVM01. The sequence continues at coordinate 1,710 of JAVBVM010000109.1, forward strand.
CCGGGCTCGTAGGCAATCTGCTCGGCGTCTTGCCGGGGCAGACCGAGGCTGGCGGCAAAGCGTTCCATGCGGGCCTGGGGCAGTTCGGGCAGCTCGGCTTTCCAGCGCGCCAGATCCTCCGGCCTTACTTCGACCGGCAGCAGGTCCGGGTCGGGGAAGTAGCGGTAATCGTGGGCATCCTCTTTGTCGCGCCTGGACTGGGTGACGTTTTTACTGGCGTCGTCCAGGCGGGTTTCCTGAACGATTACGCCGCCGTCCTCCAAGATATCGCGCTGGCGGATCACTTCCTGGGTGATGGCGCGCTGAACGTTGCGGAAAGAGTTCAGATTTTTCAATTCCGCCCGCGTGCCAAATTTCTCTTGCCCTTTTGGTCGGATGGAGACGTTAGCGTCGCAACGGAAGCTACCTTCCTCCATATTGCCGTCGCAGACCTTGAGATGCACAAGAATGGCATGCAGGGCCTTCAGAAAGGCCACCGCCTCTTCGGCGCTGCGCATATCCGGCTCGCTGACGATCTCGATCAGGGCCATCCCGGCTCGATTCAGGTCCACATAGCTGGAATTGTCCGCACTGGAATGGATGTTCTTGCCCGCGTCATTTTCCAGATGGATGCGGGTGATGCCCACACGAAGCGGCCGCGCTTCGGTTTCGATATCCAGGTAGCCGTGTTCGCAGATCGGCTTTTCATACTGGGAAATCTGGTAGCCGGCGGGCAGGTCGGGATAAAAATAATTTTTACGGGCAAATACGGACGAGGCGTTGACCGTGCAATTCAAGGCAAGCCCGGTACGCGCCGCGTATTCCACGGCTTTTTGGTTCAGCACTGGCAGCGTGCCCGGCATACCGGAGCAGATGGCGCAGACGTTTTCGTTGGGCTGCGCGCCAAAACGCGTGGAACACGAACAAAACAGCTTTGAGGCCGTGCTCAACTGCGCATGCACCTCAAGGCCGACAACGACTTCATAGTCAGGCATAGACAATCCTTTATTCTTCCTTTTAGCGGGCGTCATTTTTTTCACGCCGCCCAAGGGGAAGAAGAAAAACAATTTTCCGCTAAAAAGTCCAGCCTCGACAAAATGGCTTTTCCCGCTTTACGGCAGGCACGAGACAAAGCCTTTGGCCCCAAGGCGTCGCCAATAAGAAAGTTCCTCGACTGAGGCGAACAGCGTGCCACGCTCGGCCGCGCGCACCTCCAGCCAGTCGTTCGGCTCCAGGAAAAAGCAGTCCTGGCCGTCCACGGTAACGCCCACCTCCGCCCAGGGCGCGGTCTGGCCAATACGGATGACGGCCGTGCCCTGCGTCACCAGCGGACGCATGGAATGCAGCACCGGGCAGACCGGCGTAATTTCCATGACGTGCAGATCCGGATGCAGCATGACGCCGCCGGCTGACATGGCGTAACCTGTGGTGCCCACCGGGCTGGAGACCAACAGCCCGTCGCCGCGGAACCGCGCGAAGGGCTGCCCGTCAATATGCACGGCTAGATTGATCACCCGGGCCAAGGTGGCGCGGCTGAACATCACATCATTCACCGCGCCGGGACAAACGCCGGCCGGCATCGGGATTTCGCTCTCGCCCCGAAACAAGCGCAGAGACAAGGCCATGCGTTCGCGCACCATAAATCCTTTGTCCAACAGTTGTTCACAGCGCTCCTGCCAGTCCTCGCCAGACACTTCGGTCAGAAAGCCCAAAGTACCCATATTGATACCCAGAATAGGCACGCCAAGACCCAAAAGCCGGCGGCCCACGGCAATCATGCTGCCGTCGCCGCCGATCACCAGGGCCAGATCGCAGCCTTGCACGTCCCGCGCAATGGCGACCGCTTCCGCATGGCTGTCCAATATCCGCGTTTTCACGCCGCGCTCGGCGAACCAAGCGGCGATATGTTCCCGCAAAACGGCGGCATCCACCGATTTGGGCTTGGCAAACAAAGCAACGGCAACAGGAATCCGACGCATATTAACCTCATGAAAATGACGCTTGCCCGGCCACCCTAGTAAAATCGCGCACAACCGGCAAGAGCTTTGCAGTGGAGTGAAAAATAAAATCAGACTTCCACGGCGATCTGGAGATGTGCCCTTTGCCTATCACGTCCGAAGCGGCGCGGGAAATACGCGAGGGAACGCTTTTGCCCGCGTTCATCTTGCCAGCCCCGGCTCTTTGGCTTATTATTAAACATTCAGGCGCCGACTAGAGCCCTGCATCATAACAACTCAGACCCCGCGAGTGCTTCATGGCTGCTGAACGAATACATTCCCCCCTTACCGCGAAGGCGCGCACCGTCATTTCCGAACATGCGGAAACAGGCGCCCGGCTGCGCGAGGAATTTTTCCGCGACGAAACGGAAACACTGCTGGCCCTTTCGTTGCGCATTGCGGGCGCGCTGGCGTCGGGCCGGAAAGTTCTTCTGTGCGGCAACGGCGGCAGCGCCGCGGACGCCCAGCATCTGGCCGGCGAATTTGTGAACCGCTTCCTCATGGACAGGCCGCCTTTGGCGGCGCTTGCCCTGAGCACGGATACTTCCGTGCTGACGGCCATTGGAAACGACTTTGGCTTTGAGCAGGTGTTCCAGAAGCAGGTCCAGGCCCTTGGGAACGCGGGCGACGTGCTGATCGGCCTGTCCACCTCCGGCAACAGTCCGAACGTGGTGCTGGCCATGCAGTCAGCGCGCGACCAAGGTCTTATGACCGTGGGTTTCACCGGCCGTGGCGGCGGAGCCATGGCGGTTCTGTCAGACTTTTTGCTGGCGGTTCCCAGCACCCACACACCGTTGGTCCAGGAAATCCATATCACGGCCGGGCACTTAATCTGCCAGTTGACAGACCATTTTTTATTTGAAAACGTGGCGGCCCTCGCGCCCCTTTTGTCCGGCCAGCCGGCCGGCCAGGGCGCGGAATAGAAGCCGGGGAGGAACAATAATGCCTATTTTTGAATTTGAATGCAGCGCCTGTGGCAAACTTTTCGAGGAGCTGGTCAGCGGTGACGCGCTGCCCGCCTGCCCAGCCTGCCATGCGGAGAAAGCCAACAAGCTGCCGTCCTGCGCCTGCCACCGCAGCGCCGCGCCCAAAGCCGGCGGCGGCTCCCCTTATGCGCCGCCGCGCATTGCCCCGTCCGGGGGGGGCGGTTGCGGTTCCTGCTCAGGCGGCAGTTGCTCCACATGCCATTAAACCAGACGCTTACCATCGCCACGCGCGGCAGCAAGCTGGCGCTATGGCAGGCCGGGCACATCAAATCCCGGATTGAGGAACGCCACGCAGGCCGCGTGAGCGTTGATCTCGCGGTTATAAAAACCACCGGCGACATTATCCAGGATGTGCCCCTGGCCAAGGTCGGCGGCAAAGGTTTGTTCGTCAAAGAAATCGAGGAAGCCCTGCTGGACGGCCGGGCGGATCTGGCCGTGCACAGCATGAAGGACGTGCCCATGCAGCTTCCGGCCGGCCTGACGCTTGGCATTGTGCCGGAACGGGAAGACCCGGCCGACGCGCTGCTTTCCGCCCAATATCCGAACCTGGCCGCCCTTCCTCAGAGAGCAAAGGTCGGCACCAGCAGCCTGCGCCGCCAGGCCCAATTGCTGCGCCTGCGGCCGGATTTGCAAGTTCTCAACCTGCGCGGCAATGTGGACACGCGCCTGCGCAAACTCATGGAAGGCGCGTTTGACGCTATTATCATGGCCAGCGCCGGCTTAAAGCGCCTGGGTCTTGCCGCCCCCTTCACCGAACGCCTCGGTCCGCCGGATTTCCTGCCCGCCGTTGGGCAAGGCGCTCTGGGCATCGAATTCAGGACGGACCGGGAAGACTTGCGCGACCTGCTCGGCTTTCTTGAGCACGACCCCACCCGCATCTGCGTCGAGGCCGAACGCGGTTTTCTGGCTGGCCTTAACGGCGGCTGCCAGGTGCCCATTGCCGGGCACGCGGTTCTGATCGACGAACGGACCTTCCGCCTTCAAGGCATTATCGCCGACACCAAAGGCGCGCGCTGCATCATGGGCAACCTGGAAGGCGAAGCGTCCACGGCGCGCGAATATGGCCTGGCGCTCGCCCGGACACTACTGAGCCAGGGCGGGGATGAGCTGCTTGCCGAAGTCTACGCCGCATCCGGCATCTGATTTTCTTTCTTTTTCTCTAATTATATCGACATAAATGCCCAACCGCTGAAAAGCCATGGACTTTCAGCTAAATTTTTCCTATTTTTCTGAAAAAGGAGCCTGGCATGCGCGTATTCCCCTACGCAGGCATTATGCTGATTCTGCTGCTGTTATGTCCGGCTTGCGCACCGCAATACAAGGAGATGCTTGATACTACGCCAGGCATGCATATCAACGAAGTAATAGCTTTCTGGGGAAGACCGAATACGCATACCGCGCAGTCCTACACATGGAAGGAGCATGCCACTGTAAATCATGCCGGGCACTGGGGAACGCGCCGGCAGGAAATAGTTCATTACGACAATCATGGAAAGCGTACCGGCTCGTCCGTTATTGACGTGCCTTACTACAATGAGCCGTATACCTCGACAAACTGGTGCGATACAACGCTGTTTACCGATGCCCATGGCGTAATAATCGGATACCAATATGATGGGAACGATTGTTCAAAAACCCTCCCCATGCATGACCAGACCAAAAAGCCCTGACCACGCAACTATCGGCTACTTTACGCATATATCCCTCTTTGCTTACCCCCATCGCCGGACACGCGCAAACGCCCCCTCTCGAAATATAGAATAATTTATTTTTTCTGATTCCCCGGTACTATTTCTGTTGACACCTGGAGAACCGTAGGTAATAGATAGACGTTCTCAATTGCGCAAAAGGAGTTTTTCCGTGCGTCCCCTCCCTGCCTTTCTCGCCCCCGTGCTCTGCGCCTTGGCTGCTTTCTTTGGCGCGGTTCCGACACTCCATGCGGCGGAACTGATGGTCATGGTTTCCATCCCGCCGCAAAAGAGCATGATTGAAGCCATCGGCAACGGGCATGTGCGCGTCCAGGCGCTCATGCCGCCGGGCGCTGACCCGCATAGCTTTGAACCCAAGCCCGGCCAGCTTGTCCATATGAATGAATGCGTGCTGTATTTCGCCATTGGCGCGCCTTTTGAGGAAGTATGGCTGCCGCGCGTCGAGCAGGCCGCCGGGCCGGATATGAAGACCGTTCACCTTGAGGCGAGCGTTCAGCGCCTGCTTCCGGATCACGATCATGCCGAGGACCACGACCATCCTGATCCGCACACATGGCTTTCTCCGCGCCTGGCCCTGCAAATGGCGCCGCTGGCGCGCGACGCCCTAACCGCCGCCGACCCCGCCCATACGGCCGAATATGACAAAAATCTGGCCACCTATTCGGCGCGCCTGCGCCGGCTGGATTCGCAAATTTCCCTCCTGCTGGCCCCGTTACCGCCCGAGCGTCGCTTCTTCATGTCCTTTCACCCCGCCTGGGCCTACTTTGCACGAGATTACGGCCTGACTGAAATGTCCGTTGAGGTCGACGGCCGCGAGCCGGGGCCGCGTCAGCTGGCGGCGGCCGTGCAATTCGCCCGTAAGCACAATCTGAAAATCATCCTGACTCAGCCGGAATTTTCCCAGCGCGCCGCTCAGGCCATTGCCAAGGATACGGGCGCGACGTTAGTCAGCCTTGATCCACTGGCCGAAAACTGGGAAGAGCAGGTTATGCGCCTGGCTTCCCTTTTGGCCGGCCAAGGCGAAACCGCCGGGGAGGCAAAATGACCGCTTCCGCGCCCGCCCCGGTAGTTGAGGTCCGGAATATCTCTTTCGCCTACCCAGGCTCGCCGCCGGACGATTGGGCGCTGCAAAATGTCAGCCTCACGGTGCGCAGAGGCGACTTTCTCGCGATTATCGGCCCGAACGGCGGGGGAAAAACCACTTTGCTCCTGCTCTTGCTCGGCTTGTACGCCCCCTCTTCGGGGAGCGTTCAAATTTTCGGCGGCCCCCCGACGCGGGCCGCTCCGCGCATTGGCTTTGTCCCGCAATTTTCCGCGGCGCATATGGACTTTCCCGCCACTGTGCTGGATGTCGCCCTCATGGGCTATGCCGGAACGCGGCCGGGCAGGCTGCACGGCCTGTTTGTCCGCCATTGGCGCAAAAGCCCGGAAATACGCGAGCACGCTCGCGCCCTGCTCCGCCAGGTCGGCCTGTCGGATTTGGAAAATCACCCCTTCGGCGGACTTTCCGGCGGACAGCGCCAACGCGCCCTGCTCGCCCGCGCCCTGATGGCGGATCCTGAGCTATTGTTGCTGGACGAGCCGACCTCCTCCATCGATCCCTCC
>JAVBVM010000022.1:0-3067 GCA_031554295.1 Desulfovibrionaceae bacterium
GCCCGGCGTCGCGCAGGAGCCTGGGGTTGTTCAGCAAATGAACGGCGGCGCGGGAAAAGGCTTTCCAGTCGCCATGAGGAACAAGCCAGCCGCTACGCTGATTCTCAATTTGCTCGGGAATGCCGCCAACGGCAAAGGCAAGGGTGGGAGTGCCGGCGCACAGGGCCTCAAGCACGGCCAAGGGATGGTTGTCCGCAAGGCTTGGATAGAGAAAGAGATCCGCCGCGCTGAGCAGCGCGTGCAGTTCAGCCCGTTCCATATAGGGAACACGGAGCAGATCGCCGTCGCGGCTATGCTCCGGGCCGCCGGCCATGATTGCCACGGAGCCGGGAACGGAAGCCTTGATCGCCTGCCAAAGGGCAAGCCACTGCGGCCCGCCCTTAAAGGCGGCGGCCTCGCCGCCGTGCGCGGAAAAAACAACCAGTCTCGCCTGGCTGGAAACGCCCCAGCGTCGTCGGGCCGTTTTTCCGTAGTCCCGCGAAGGAGCTGGAGCACCCGGCGGCGGGTCGACCCCATTCGGGATTAAACGAAACGCGGGTTCCTCCGGCCCGGCAAAAACGTGCCGCGCCAGATTCAGAATCCAGCTCGACGGCCCGATAATCCGCGGCCGTAACAGACGCACGGCGGCCACCTGAGCACACTGGCGGGCGGCCGCATCAGCATATCCCTGCGGGCAAACTTCCGGACAGCCGGAAAGGCAGCCCGGGCAATCCAAGGGATCCGAACAGCCGCCGCTGATCAGCCTGGTATCGTGCAGGGTAAGCAGAACACGCTCAGGGCGCTTTTCCAGAGCGCCCAGGCAAGCAAGCCAGTCTTTGCAGGTATGCAGATGCAGGAGGCTGTTGGAAGAAACAAGCCGGGCCAAGTCTGGAGGCGCGCAAAGTGTCCCGGAGCGCGCACCGTCATGCAGTTCGAAGCTCCGCTGAACCGCCCAGCCCCGTTCCTCCAGGCCAGCGGCCAACATATTGGCCACGCGCGCCGCACCGCCCTGATGCGCCAACAAGGAATGAATCCAGATATTTCGGGGTGCTGGAGCATTCTTAAAGTTTTGCTTTAATGTGGCAACGGCCGGCGTGAACTGCATGTCGTATACAGACATAAAACATGCGCGAAGGCAAGCGCCACCCCCCGGCATGAAATGTGCATTAATTCATGCACATGGTCCGTTTTATCGGGAGGAATGCATGTCACGGCAAGAAAAGCACGTCATGTGGAGCATCGGCCTTACGGACGAGGATGCGGCATTTATTGCCGGGTGCGCGGGAAAGGGCTGGGGCCTGACCGCTTTTACAGTGGAAGCGTCGCCGTCCGGCCTGGAATTCGAGCGGGATTCCCCCTACCTGGCGTGGGTCGCCCAATCGGCCTGGGCTCGGACCGGGGAAATAGTGCGCCAACATTTCCCGCATCTTGGCCTGCTCCCACACATTTTGATTCTGGATGCCGACGAAGATCGTTCCGATCTCGCGGCCGGGCCTTCCCCATATATTCTCAGCCGCCCGTTGCGTCGCACTCAAGTGCTTGAAAGCCTTAGCAAGGCCGTTGAAACGCGCGCGCTTCACACCGACCTGCTGTGCATGACCCGCGAGCTGCTGATTGATCGGGATTTACTGGAAAATAAAAGCGCCACGCTGTCTTTTCTGACAGCCTTCCTGACTGATGTGGCCGAAACCTCGGAACCGGAGAAAATTCTCAACGCCCTCCACAAAAATATCGCCCAGTTGCTGCCGGTTACGGCGGTGCACGGGGCGCTTTGGCGCGACTCGGCCCCAGAGCTCTTCCTGGCTGTTCAAGCCAACAGCGCGGCGGAAGAAGCCTGGCGTTCGCTGTTTGCGGACGCCGCCCGCAAGCTGGCTCCGGCCGACTGCGCGCTTCTTATCGAGACCGCCCGCGTCAACCGGTTGGATCAGTCGTCTGAAGCGGCGGCCGCCCTGCCGGAAAAGCAACGCGTCTACCTGATACCCCTGTCCCGCGGCGGGAAGAGCGACGGCGTTATCGCCATACTGGCGAAAAACAAGCCGTCACTCGGCAAGGATCAGGCGGCGGCCCTGCGCGCGGCCACGCAGCACGCGGCCCTTGCCATGCGCCGCGCCCTTTCCGCCCGCGCGGAAAGCGCTTGGTGCGACTCGGACTTTTCAGCGGCGGCGCTGTAACCCATTCTATTTTCACCTCCTCTATTCATGCGGCAAGCGCAACCAGTCCCCGCAAAGCAGTTTTCAAGCCGCGCGAAATATGCGACTATACGCCCGCTTTGCTTCTGTTACCTCTAACCCGGATAATCCCATGGCAAAAGTATCTGCTGGAAAAAAACTCGAATTTACGGTCCGCAACTGCTGGGACGCCTACTCCTCCCCGGCGGAAACAAAGCGCATGCGGGAATTGGCCGAACGCTACATCGCCTTTTTGAGTCATTGCAAAACCGAGCGTGAAACCACCGACTATGTGGTCGAACGCCTGCGGGAAGCGGGATTTTCCGAGGACTTCAGAAAAAAGCGCGTGTTTCGCGCTTTTCGGGGAAAGAGTCTTTTTTTCGCCGTGGCGGGGAAAAAGGGTCTGGACCAGGGGTTGCGACTGATCGGCGCGCATATGGACACGCCCAGGCTTGATTTGAAGCAGCGCCCGCTTCAGGAGCAGGTTTTCATCGCGCAGGCGAAAACGCATTATTACGGCGGCATCCGCAAATATCAATGGCTGGCCCGCCCTCTGGCCCTGCACGGCGTCATCGTGCGCCAGAATGGCGAAACCATCCGCGTCACTCTGGGGGAAGATCCGGCCGAACCGGTATTCACCATTGCGGATCTGCTGCCGCATCTGGCGCAAAAGCAGGCGACCCAGCCGGTTTCCGACGCTTTTGAGGGGGAAAAGCTGAACCTGGTGATCGGCCATTCGCCCAAGCCAAAAGATACGGCCAATAAGGATGCGAAAGAAGCCAACAATCCGATTAAAGCGCGCGTGCTCGAGCTGTTGCACGCCAAATACGGCGTCATTGAGGAAGATCTTTATTCCGCCGAGTTGCAGGCCGTTCCCGCCGGGTCGGCCCGTTTTGTCGGGCTTGATTCCGCGCTGATCG
>JAVBVM010000065.1:0-14509 GCA_031554295.1 Desulfovibrionaceae bacterium
CAATGGAAGGCGGAAGCGGCGCGGAGGCGCGCGGCCAGGCGTCCACGGCCGTGGTTCTGCCGGATACCGGCCTGCTCATGCCTGTGCTCCACCACATGCCGGACAAGGAAATCAACATTTCCATGGGGTATCCGTTCGAGCGCTCCGCCCTGGCCCGTCTGGTCGAGAGCCTGCTCAAGCTCCAGGAAAGCCGCCGCCCCGAGGCCGAAGGAACGGGAGCGCCGCGCTATGCCCGGCGTCCGTTCATCGAGTGCATTCGTCACCCCTACCTGAGGATGCTGGGCGGGGAATCCCCGGAAGCCGGCGGCGGGAATCTGCGCCGCCTGCTGCACCGCCTTGAGGGCGAGGTGGCGCGCGGCCAGCGGCTGGTGAACCCGCGCGACCTGGCGGCCCTTGTTCTGGAGCGCGCCCTGCGCGAAGGGGACATGGACGCGAACAGCCCGGACCGCGATTTGTTCCTGCGTCTGGTGGACGCCTGCCTCACCCCCTGGGAGGAGGCCGAAACGCCCGCCGGCCTGGCCGCCGCCCTGACCGAACTCTGCTCTTTGCTGCTCGAGCGCGGCGGCCGAATGTGGGAACGCTTCGCCCTGGACGCGGAATGCCTGTTCCTGCTCATGCAGCGGGTGGTGCCGGATTTGCGCGACTGCGAAGCCGCGCAAGGCGAACTGGGCCGGGATATTCTCTTCACCTTTCTGCGCGAGCTGCTGGCCGCCCAGCGCGTGCCCTTTGAAGCCGAGCCGCTGACCGGCGTGCAGGCGCTGGGCATGCTGGAAACGCGCCTGCTTTGCTTTGACCGGGTGATCCTGCTCGACGCCACGGAAGACAAGCTGCCCGGCGCCGGAAGCCAGGATCCGCTTCTGCCCGAGAGCCTGCGCGGCCTGGCCGGCCTGCCGGATGCCGCCGCGCGCGACCGGGTGGCCGCCTACAATTTTTTCCGTCTGATCGCGGGAGCGGACGAGGCGGTGCTGTTCTATCAGGCCGGGGAAACTCAGACCGGCTTGTTTGACGAGAAAAAAACCGCCAGCCGTTTTGTGGAAGAGCTGATCTGGCGGGAGGAGCGGCGAAACAAGCGTTTGCTCGGCCCGGACGACGCTCCGCGCCATGCCGTGCGCCAGCAGGCCCGGCCGTTCTTTTCCACAGCAGCAAGCATCCCGAAAAGCCCGGCCGTGCGGTCGCGTCTGGCGGAATTGCTGGAAAAGCCCCTCTCGCCGTCTACCCTGAACGTGTATCTGCAATGCCCCGTGCGCTTTTTCCACTCCGGCCTGGCCCGGCTGAAACCCCTGGAACTGGCGGACGAGGGGCCGGATCCGGCCGGTGTGGGCGATCTGCTGCACGAAAGCCTGCGTCGCTTTTACGAGCCGCGGCTCGGCCTGCCCTTCACGCCGGAAGAGCGGCATGTCGAGGAATTGCGAGCCCTTTTCCTCTCGCTTCTTGCCCAATCCGGCCTGCCCGGTCGTCTGCCGCCGGATTCCCTGCTTATGCTGGAAACGGCCGGCCCGGAGCGCCTGCGTCGCTACCTGCTCAACCAGCCGGCGGAGAGCATCCCCCTCCGCGTTGAAGCGGAACTGTCTTCCGAAGTGGCCGTGGACGGCCGCCTGCGGACCCTGGCCGGCCGCGTGGACCGGCTGGACCGGCGCGAAACGCCGGAAGGCCCCCGAGCCCTGCTTATTGATTACAAGAGCGGCTCGGTCCGCCTGCCTGAGCGCGGCCTCTGGGCGGACGACGCCTTTTGGCGGCGTCTGGACTCTTGGCGGCCGGATGACGCGGATCCTCTACCCGAGGCGGCCGAGCGGGTCGTCAGCCTGCAATTGCCCTGCTATCTGCACCTCTACGGGGCAAGTCAGGATCCCCCGGCCTGGGACGCCGCCCTGGCTGAACTGCGTGATAACGGCCTGGAGCTTACGCTGTTCGCGCCCAATCTGGACGCGGCCATCCGGCAACTCGCCCTGGAAGAACGCATTCCCGCCCTGCTGCGCTTTGTGCTGCGCCACATGGAGCAGGCGCCGGCCTTTCTGCCCAATCCCGGCCGTCAATGCGACTGGTGCTTTTGCAGCCAGGCATGCAAAAACGCTGTTCGGATGTAATTTTTAACATATTAATTTTAAACATAATACTTTTTTCTGCACTATTCTTGCTTCCATCTTTGTGGGTGTCAGGCGCTTGGCCTGCCCCGGCTAGGAGGATTGTATGGCGTATGAAAGAACGCTGTCGGGCGCGCTCACGTTGCAGAACGGCCGCCCGAGCGAGACTTTTTCCAAACCCCGCACGGGCGCGATCATTCAGCCGAACCTGTTCGCCGCGCATATGGGCGCGGCCGGGCAGAGCGGTATGGCCCAGAGCGCGGGCGGCCATGCCGCGACGGGCCAGCACACGGCCGCGGCCGCCAAAGAAGGCTCCGCCGTCGCGCCGGCCTCCGGGCAGGCGCGCGCCCAGGCCCTGGATACCCTGAACCGCATGTTGGAAGAGGGCGATGGCGGCGATGCCCTGCACTCGTTGCGCAACGGCCTTTCCAATATGGCCCTGGCCGGCCTGACCCGCCTCACCCAGTCGGAGATCATGGGCCCTGTGGCCGAATCAGCCCTGAACGGGGGCGGCGGGGTAGCGGCCGCCGCGCTTTCCGGTCGCGCGCGCTTTGACATCCAGAACGTCGAACGCATCCGCACGCATTCCAGAGCCGGCGAAGCCAATTCCGCTGGAAACGCGCGGGCCGACGCCTCCGCCCGACTGCCCGGCGCCATTTCCGCGCAGTTCGAATCCGGGGCCGACGGTATCGCGGCCATCGGCTACGACAGCACAGGCGGCACCTCCTACGGCAAATACCAGATCGCCTCGGCCCCCGGCACCATGCAGGATTTCGTCAAATTTTTGAAAACCGAAGCGCCGGATCTGGCCAGCCGCCTGGAAAAGGCCGGCCCCGCCAATACCGGCGGAAAAAAGGGCGGCATGCCCACAGCCTGGCGCGAAATAGCGGCCGAACAGCCGGAACGCTTCGAGCGCCTGCAGGACGCCTTTATCAGCAAAAGCCACTTTGAGCCGGCCCTGGCCGCTGTCAGTGAAAAAACCGGTTTACAGCCAACGGCGTTCTCCGATACCTTAAAAGAGGCCCTATGGAGCACCGCCGTGCAGCACGGCCCTTCCGCCGCCTCGCGCATCTTCGCCCGGGCTTTTGATAAGCTCGGCTCGCTCTTCTCCGGCGGCGCGCAAAGCGCTGAGAGCCAGACGGCCTCGGCCGCCAAGCTCCAGCCCCAGGACCAGGAGAAAGTTATCCGCGAAGTCTACGCCATTCGCGCCACGCAGTTCGGCTCGTCCACCAAGCAGGTACAGGATGCCGTGCAGCAGCGCCTTGGCCGCGAACGCGACCTCCTCCTGGCCCACGCGGCCGGAAAACAAACCGGCGTGGCCTAGCGGCCTGCATATAACGCTTCAAATAGCCGCGCAGCGGCTGGTAAAGCCAGTCCGCGGCTATTTGACGGCAAGGGTTCGCGGACAAATCCTTGCGAGCGTTTCAAGTGTGAAACGCTCAATCCGAATCCAATTCAGGAGGACCTGGATTGGAGGAAAACGTTCATTGGAGTGATCATGCGCTTTTCCCGCCGCCTCAGCCTCCTCCCTCTCCTGCTCATGCTCCTGCTGGCCGTCTCGGCCTGCGGCCCGAGCACCATCAACGCCCCCTCGCCCTCCGGAAGGCAGCCGCGCGGCACCAAGCCCTACACCATACGCGGGCAGACCTACCATCCGCTCATTTCCGCCGACGGCTTTTCCGAGGAAGGCATCGCCTCCTGGTATGGCAAAGATTTCCATGGCAAAAAGACCGCCAACGGCGAAAGTTACGACATGTACGGCCAGACCGCCGCGCACAAACTTCTGCCCTTCGGCACCAAAGTCAAAGTCACCAACCTGGACAACGGCCGCTCCACCGTCGTGCGCATCAACGACCGAGGTCCCTTTGTCACCAACCGCGTGATCGACCTCACCTATACCGCCGCCAACCAGATCAATATGCTCGGCCCCGGCACCGCCCGCGTTCGTGTTGAAACTATCGGCGCCGTGCCCGGCCTCGTTGGCGGCGACCTTAAGGGCAGCTTCTACGTCCAGGTCGGCGCCTTCAGCGACCGAAACAACGCCAATAACGCCGTGGCCCGCCTGCGCGCCAACGGCTACAACGCCCGCATCGCCTACTACGCCGAGCGGAATATGTGGCGCGTGCAGGCCGGCCCCTGGCAGAGCCTCAACGACGCCGAGCGTATGCAGGATAGCCTGGGCGCCACCTTCACCGGCGCGTTCGTCCTGGCCGACTAGGGGCAGAGAGGGACAGCGCCCCTCTCTGGCTCTCCCCGTTGGGATGCTCCGGCTGAACCCCGACTTCCAGGCGGGGGGAGGGGCGGTGGCGCTTCGCGTTGAGGTCGCGCTCCTGCGACGAACACTTCTTCTTTTTTCTTCATCTTTCCCAGCCTCCGGCGGGTCAGGGGGTGTCGCCCCCCTGACGACCTCGATCAGGGAGGCCCCGGACCCTTTGAAGCCACACCGGTTTGTGCATTGTAATTTCCGGCAACGCTTTCGAGCGCGCAGAGAAGTGCGCGTAGGCAGCGAACCCTGGAGAACTCGCCGCCGCGCGCCGGCCCAAGAGCCTTCCGCAGCTTCCCGGCCACGCGAAGCCTGCGCCGGGGATCTGCTCCAGGGCTCCGGGAGTCGACAATGCGCGCCTCCCTGCGCGGCCGTGCGCGGCCCCCCGACGCGACGGAGAACCCTCCGTGGGCCGCATTGGCTGGCAAGTGGCGGAGTGGGTGAAGGAGGCTGAACTGTCTGGCGGGATGGGGCGCTGAAGGATGGCGGTTTTTGTACGGCCAAAGACGGGGAAAGGTGTCGGATTACCAGTAAAAAACGTTTCCCTATAAGGGGTTCCAAGGGCCCCCTGGTCCCATGGCCGCCGGAGGCATATTTTTACGGCGCGACGATGCCGATGTGCAAAGCGTGCAGAATAACGAAAGCGAGAGCGCCGACGGCGCCGGCGGCCGGGATTGTGAGCACCCAGGCAACGAGGAGGTTGCCGGCGATGCCCCAGCGCACGGCGGAGAGGCGTTTGGTGGCGCCCACGCCGAACACGCAGGAGGTGATGGTGTGGGTGGTGGAAATGGGCGCGCCGAGGAAGGAGGCGCTGGTGATGACCAGGGCGGCGGAGGTTTCGGCGGCGAAGCCGTGCGCGGGCTCGAGCTTGAAGATTTTGTGGCCCATGGTCTTGACGATCTTCCAGCCGCCGAGGGCGGTGCCCAAAGCCATGGCCAGGGCGCAGGCCAGCTTGACCCAGAGGGGCACATGGATGGTGTCGATTTGATGGAAGAGAAACAAGGCCAGGGTGATGACGCCCATGGTTTTCTGGGCGTCGTTCAGGCCGTGGCTGGTGGCCATGAAGGCGGAGGAGAGGATCTGGAGCTTGGAAAAAGCTTTGGTGACCGGGCCGCGTGCGGCGCGGCGGAAAATGTGGCTTAAGAGGAGCATGACGCAGTAGCTGACGAAGAAGCCGGCCAGGGGCGAAAGCACGAGCGGCAGGAGGACTTTCTCGGCAATGGAGCTGAGGTGGAGGGTGGAAAGGCCGGCGCTGGCGATGCCGGCGCCGATCAGCCCGCCGATGAGGGCATGCGAGGAAGAGGAGGGGATGCCGGCGTACCAGGTGATGAAGTTCCAGGTAATGGCTCCAAGCAGGGCGGCGAGCACCAGCACTTGCGAGCCGGCGAGCATGTCCGTGTTGACGATGCCCTGGCCCAGGGTGTGGGCCACCTCCTCGCCCAGCAGCGCGCCCAGCAGGTTGAGGGAGGCGGCCATAAGCACGGCGGTGCGCGGCGAAAGAACCTTAGTGGAAACGACGGTGGCGATGGCGTTGGCGCAGTCGTGCGCGCCGGTGGTGAAGTCGAAGATCAGCGCGACGAGAATAATGACAAGGAGCAGCAGGGGGAAATCAAGCATTCTTCAGCACAACTTCTTCAATGGTGTCGGAAAGGTCGTCGACGCGTTCAAAGGCCATTTCGATGCGGTCGTATACCTGCGTCCATTTCATGATGTCGACCACGGCCCGGAAGTCGTCAACCTCCGTATCGTGCATCAGTTCGGCCAGGCCGGTTCCCAGCAGCATTTCGCATTCGTTCTTCAGGCCCTTCAGCGAGCGCACCTGGGAGGAAACTTCCATCTTTTCGCTCATGTGCTCCAGCATTTTGCCGGAGATTTCCGCCATGGCCGTGAGATTCTGCGCCATCTTGCGGGCGGGGAAGCGGATGTAGGAAAAACCGTAGAGGCGAAAACGGGTGGAAAGGGCCTTGATCAGGTTTATGCAATCTTCCTGGGTCAGGTTGAGCCCGTAAATGTCTTCGCGGTCAATGGGGGTGATGAAGGTTTGCGAAAGCTGGTGGGAAATTTCGCGGCAGAGCAGGTCGGCCTCGGCCTCAAGCATGTTCACCTTTTTGAATGCCTCTTCAACTTCGCCGGTATTTTCCAGGATGACGGCAAGCATCCGGGCCGATTCCACCAGCAGGCGATTTTGCTTATTCAGCATCGTGAAGAATTGTATGGACTTGGGAAAGAGGGAAAACGCCATGCGTTGTTACTCCAGGTTTAGCGTTCTCGGTGCGGAGACCGTTAAAAACCGTATAAAACCTCTACCCACCCCAGCGGACAAAAGCAACTGCTTGGTAGAGAAAAATGCATAATTATCTATCTATGTTGCGTATTCTCGATAAAAAATCTTCGACCCCACACATTGAGGATTCGGCAATGGCTGGAGCGTCCACGCGCGTCAGTCACGCGCCGCGGCATCTTCATCCCCGTCATCATGGCCCTCGTCATCGTCCACGCTGAAATCCGTCGGAGCGGGATCGGAAAAATCCTCAAGCGCGGAGAGCAGCGGGGCGTTTCGGGCAAGGGTTTCATGCATTTGCCACATGACTTCGAGTACAGCCTCAAGGCCGATACCGTCCTTGGCGCTGATGAAAAAAAGCTCCCGGCCCTGGGATTGGGCGAATGCCCTGAGGCGCTCCAGTTTTTCCGGCGTGAGCAGGTCGATTTTGTTGATTGCCTGGATTTGCCGGCGTTCGCTTAAGGTTGGGTCAAAACGCTCCAGTTCCTCATTAACCAGATCAAAGCCGCTGAACACCTCGTTGGGATGGCTTTCCGGGTCCGCCACCTCCTCGGCGCTGAGCAGATGGATGAGAAAGCGCGTGCGCTCCACGTGCTTCAAAAAACGGGTTCCCAGCCCGGCCCCCAGGTGCGCGCCTTCGATCAGGCCGGGGATGTCGGCAATCACCAGGCGCTTGTCCGGGTCGCGCTCGTCAATGACCACGCCAAGGTTGGGGATAAGCGTGGTGAAGGGATAAGCCGCGATTTTCGGCCGAGCCGCCGAGACAGCGGAAATGAACGTGGATTTGCCGGCATTGGGCAGGCCGATCAGGCCGACGTCGGCCAGGATTTTCAATTCCAGGCGGAGGGTTTTTTCTTCGCCCGGCTCGCCTTTCTGGGCGAAACGCGGGGCGCGCATGGTGGAAGACTTGAAATGTTCGTTGCCTTTTCCGCCCCGGCCGCCGTGGGCCGCGACGTATTCCGCGCCGGCCTCGCCCAGGTCCGCCAGAAAACGGCTTCCTTCATCAGTCACCTCAAAAATCAGAGTGCCTTCGGGCAAATCCAGCACCAGATCCTCGGCGTTTTTTCCGTCGCACTGGCTGCCCATGCCGGGCTGGCCGTTTTTCGCCTCATACAGGCGTTTCAGCCTGAAATCGTACAGGGAGAGAAGGCGGCGCGAGGCGCGAAAAATAACGCTGCCGCCGCCGCCGCCGTTGCCGCCGTCCGGTCCGCCGCGCGGGATGAATTTTTCCCGCCGGAACGAGACACAGCCGTTGCCGCCCTTGCCGGCCCGCACCGTGATTACGGCTTCATCAACAAAACGCATAGAAACTCCGAAAAAAAGGGCGGAAAGGCATAGTCGCCCTCCGCCCGAACACTCAGCGTTCTTCCGCGTTACGCGGGAAGAACATGCACGCGCGTCATCTCGCGACGCTTGCGCGTGTATTTCTCAAATTCCACCACGCCGTCCACTTTGGCGAACAGGGTGTAGTCGCGGCCCATGCCGACGTTGTCGCCGGGATGGATTTTCGTGCCCACCTGGCGCACCTGGATGTTGCCGGCCAGCCCGGGCTGGCCGCCAAAACGCTTCACGCCACGGCGTTGCCCGTTGCTGTCGCGTCCGTTGCGGGAACTGCCGCCTGCTTTTTTATGTGCCATGGTAAACTCCTTGCCCCCCCAACAGAGGCCGCATACTGAAAATGTCGGACTGGCTAAGCCTGTAGGGATTTAATTTTGAGGGTCGTCAGTTCCTGACGGTGGCCCTGCTTCTTGTGGTAGTCGTGCCGGCGGCGCTTTTTGTAGACGATGATCTTTTCGCCACGCGAGTGCTTCACCACTTCAGCCGCCACGGCCGCGCCTTCAATATAGGGCGTGCCCACAGAGAACGCGCCGTCGCCGAGCATCAGGACTTTATCGAGCCGCACACCAGCGCCGGCTTCAACGTCAAGCTTTTCAACAACGATTTCGCTGCCTTCTTCGACGCGGAACTGTTTGCCGCCCGTTTCAATAATAGCGTACATGAAAAAACCTCCGTAACAGGAACAGGCTGTGTAGCCCCTTTTTTTATATCCGTCAAGCTTCTTTTCAAAGCAATTGTTGCCGATTGTCATTGGCGGCTGGCAGGAGTTCCCGCCGCGTTGGAGGCGGTGGAAGTCCCCAGCGAACAGTCGGGGTTAAGGCGTTCTTCGCTTGACCAAATTGCTCGCTCCTGCGAGTAGAGGGGTGTGGTAATCTAAAATGAAGGAGAGGCCCGTGGCTGGTAGTTCCTCTTTTTTAAGCATCATTCCGGGTGGGTGTCTGCAATTTGTCGATATCTCCGTGGATTTGTCCGCGCAGGCGGGCAAGCTGCCGCTTGGGCGCCTGCGCAGGCCCTTCCACGAGGAAATGGTCGGGCATGCGGGCGAACAGGATAAATGGCGCCTGGACTGCCTGGTGCGGGATGACAACGCGCAGTTTGGCCATGTGAATCGACTGAGCGGCGAAGCGCAGCCCATGATGTATGAAATCCCCGTGTCCGAAGCCTTCCGGGTGTTCGAGGGGCGCTGGATTCCCGTGCCCTTTCTGCACCAGACCAGCGCCCTGTGGCCGGACAACACGCCGCGCTTCGAATATGGCCCCACGGACTGGGCGCGTTGTTGCGTGCGCCGGCGTGAAGAGGCCGGGGAGGCGTCCGGCGGGCTGAATGGGGAAGGCGACGAGCGGCCGGGCATCTACGATCTGACCATTGTTTTTGACACGGCCGTGGAGCCGAGGCCGGTCGGGCAGGAGGTCTACCACGCCCTGTCGGACGCCGACCGCCAGGAGAACGCGAAATTCAGCCTGGCCTCGCACGAGCGCGACGCCATGTGGTTCGTCAAGCTGCCTTGGGTGATGGAGGCCATTGGCGCGGCGCACGGCGCCTATTTGAAAGGAGTCGGCAAAAAGAGCATGGCCCGTCTGGCTTCCGATTACGGCGCGGGCGCGACAAGCCCGTTGGGCGCGCCGGCCCTGCCGGTTCTGGAGGATGCGGCCTGTTACCTGACCTTGCTGGAGGCGCTGGAAATCGCCGGCGTCTGCCCGCCGGTGCGGGTGGTGAACCCGGAACGCACCAGCCCGATTGAGGTTGATCTGGTGCTGGATCTCGGGAACTCGCGCCTGACCGGCGTGATCATCGAGACCGCGCCGCAGCGGGCCACACGCCTGACGGACAGCTACCTGCTGCAGGTGCGCGACTTGAGCCGGCCGGGGAATATTTATTCCGAGCCCATGGACACTCGAGTGGAATTTTCCGAGGCATCCTTCGGCAGCGCGGACTGGAGCTTCCAGGCCGGCCGCCTGAACCGCAATACCTTCATCTGGCCGTCGCCGGTGCGGGTGGGGCGCGAAGCCAGCCGCTTGGCCGCCGCCTCGCGCGGGGCCGAGGGGCCGACCGGCATGTCCAGCCCGAAACGCTATTTGTGGGACGAGCGCCGGCGCATGCAGCAGTGGCGCTTCAACGGCTATGGCCCGAATAGCCAGATCGAGCCGCCGGCGGCCGGCTCCGGCCGCTATATGGAGCAGATCAATGACGAAGGCACGCCTCTGGCCCTGTTCGCCGCCGGCGGGCGGAATCTGCCGGCCGAGCTTCGAAGGCAATCGGACATCGTGGCTTTCGAAGCTTTCTACACGCGCTCTTCTCTGATGATGTTCCTGCTGAGCGAGGTGATCGCCCAGGCCCTGGTGACCATCAACAGCCCGGCCTTGCGGGCCGAGCGCGAGCATCCGGACGCCCCGCGCCATCTGCGCAGCATCATCCTGACCGTGCCCACGGCCATGCCCATCGCCGAGCAGAACATCTACCGGCGCTGGGCGCGCTGGGCTGTGCGCATGGTCTGGGAAACCCTGGGCTGGGGCGAGTGGTACGCGGCCGCTTCGAACAACCGTCAGCCGGGCCGGCGCGATTTCCGGACCAGCCCGCAGGTGCGCTGTGACTGGGACGAGGCCACCTGCACCCAGGTGGTCTGGCTCTACAACGAGCTGATTGAGAAATACCACGGCGACACCACGGCCTTTTTCTCGGTGTTCGGCCGTACGCGCGAGGAATACGCGAAAAACACCAACCGGCCGTCGTTGCGCATAGCCTGCGTCGACGTGGGCGGCGGCACCACGGATTTGAGCATCACCACCTATACGGTGGAGGGGGCGGAGGCGAGCACGGCCCGCATCAAGCCCCACCTGAATTTTCGCGACGGCTTCAACGTGGCCGGCGACGACGTTTTGTACGACATAATCGCCAAGCTTTTCCTGGGCAACGTGAGGGCGGCCGCGCAGGCCGCCGGTGTTTCCGGCGCGGCCGAACTGCTCGCCTCGCTCTTCATGGACATTTCGGATCAGAAGCACAGCGCGCGGGCCCAGCGCATCCAATTCGTGCGCCAGGTGGCGTTGCCCATTGCTCTGGAGATTCTGAAAACCTACGAAGAGCGCGACCTGCACATTTTCAGTCCGCAAGAACTGGCCGACGGCGCGGCCGCCATTGTAAAGCCGGTGCGCGACTTTTTCGGACCGGGCGCCCTGCCGGATCCGCGGATCTTCGCCTACCTGGAAGCTCCGCTACGCCGCGCCGGCTGGACGGACTTCTCTCTGGGCGATCTGGTGCTGAACATTGACCTGCACGCGGTGGACGAGCGCGTCCGGAAAATTCTCGGCCACATCCTTACGGACCTGGGCGAGATTATCCATCTATATAGGTGCGACATCCTGCTGCTCACCGGCCGGCCGTCGCGCTGGCCGGCGGTGTCGGCCGCGCCCTACGCCATGCTGCCGCTGCCCGTGGACCGGGTGATTCCCCTGCACGAATACCGGGTGGGCAACTGGTACCCGTTCGCCAGCTCGCTTGGCCGCATTGTGGACCCGAAAACCACGGTGGTGGTCGGGGCGATCATCTGCGCCCTGGCTGAAGGCAGCATTGAGGGCCTGGCCATAGACACCTCGCAGTTCCGTCTGACCTCCACCGCCCGCTACATCGGCGAGGTGAACCACGCCGGCCGCCTGCCGGCCGCGCACGTCTGGTTCGGCGACCTGGACGTGCTGAACCCGGAAGAACAGCAGAAGCGGCACACCATTGAGTACAACGCGCCCCTGCCCATCGGCTTCCGCCAGTTGGCGGCCGAGCGCTGGACCACCACGCGGCTCTATATGCTGGAGTATGTGAACGAGGGGGCCATGTCGCGGGCGCGCAACGCTTTGCCCTACACAGTCACCCTGATGTTCACCATGAAGCCCGTGGACGAGGAAAAGGCGGCGGAGCAGGGCGCCGCCACCATCGACCGCGACGAGGGCCGCCTGGAAATCTATGAAGCCGTGAACCGCCACGGCGATTCCGTGGCCGGCGATTTGTCCATCCGTCTCCAAACCATGCCGCAGGATGAAGGCTACTGGCTGGATACCGGGGTGCTGGCCATTTCATAGCCATCGCGGAAAAACGGCAAGTGACGCCCGTTCCGGCAAAGGCCGGCGGGCGTTTTTTCATGCGCAAAAGGCGGCATTTTTGATTAATAAAAAACTTAAGGGAATCAAACAAATATCAATTGCGCTCAGCAAAAGGATTTTGTATGACTTAACGCATTATTGAAATCACAGGGGAATATTCATATCGGAGCGGAAAGTAAAGAATAGCAAGCATAACAATGCGTTGCTATTCTTCGCTGTACGTTGAATTTTACCATATTCGCAGCCTTTCAGGAGGAACTCATGAAGCTCAGCCTTAGAACGAAATTGCTCGCCCCGATTCTTGTGATTGTGATCATCTGCTTCGCGGTAAGCGGCTATATGAGCTATCGCAGCAGCCACGCCGCCCTGGAGGAATCCATCCTGAACGACGCGGAAGGTTCGGCCGCCTCGCTCGCCAATCTTGTGGGCATGATCTTCGCCAATGCCAAGATTGACGCCGCCTCGCTCGCCAGCCGCACGACCCTGCGGGAGGCGGTCCGCAACGTCCCTTCGGCGGAAGCTGTGGCGGCCCAGGAGAAAATCATGGCGGAGCTGACCAAAAATCAGCCGTTGTACCAGACCGTGGGCGTATTCAACGCCCAGGGGAAAATGCTTATGTGCAGCGAACCCCGGGCTCGGGGAGCCGATTTTTCCGATCGCGACTTCTTCCAGGCGGCCATGCGCGGCGAATCGATCGTTTCGCAGCCCCATATGAGTCGTATCGCCAACCGTTACTTTGTGGCCACCGCCGCGCCCATCCGCGACACCGACGGCCAGGTTCTCGGCGTGGCCTACATCGCCGTGGATTTGCCCAAGCTGAGCGAAATGTATGTTTCCCCGGTGAGCATCGGCCAGCACGGCTACGCCTTGCTCCTGGACAAAAGCGGCCAGTTTGTGGGCTACCCCAAGCTTGACCAGATCATGGACCCGCAACTGGCCACCGTGCCGGCGGCCAAGCGCATCGCGGCCTCAAGGCAGGAGCGGGAGCATTTCACGGTCGACTTCAACGGCACGGACGTGGTATACAGCTACGTGCGTGACCCGCTGACCGGCTGGGCGGCTGTGGTGCGCGGCGACGTGGACGACCTGTACGGCGAGCTCCACGCCATGGCGCGAAACAGCATCATTCTCGCGCTGGTCGGAATCATCGTGACCGGCCTGGTGGTCTTTTTCCAGATTCTGAACGTGACCAGGGCGCTTGCCAAGGGCTTGCGCTTCGCCGTGGACGTGGCTGGCGGCAAGCTGGACGGCAAGCTGGATGTGCGCCGCAGCGATGAAATCGGCCGCCTGGCGGACGCCCTGCGCGCCATCCCCGATGCGCTGCGCAAAATCATCACCGAATATGATGACTTGGGCAAAAAAATTGAAACCGGGCATTTCTTGGCCCGGGGCGACAAGAGCAAGTTCTCCGGCGACTTCGCCCGCCTGGTGGAAGGCACCAATACGGTGGTGGACCGTTTCCAGGCCGTGCTGGACAACATCCCCAGCCCGGTGGTCGTGTTGGATTCAAGCCTCAAGGCCACCTATCTCAACACTGTGGCGCAAAACCTGGCTGGTGAGGATTACGCGGGAAAAACCTGCGGCGAACTGTTCCACCGCGATGACTACGGCACGCCTCAGGACGCGTTGCGCCGCGCTGTTGAAAGCGACCGGCCGGCCAGCGCGGAAACCCGCGCCCACCCGCGCGGGAAAGATATGGATATCAGCTACACCAGTTTGCCGCTGCACGACGGCCTGGGAAAAATTTCCGCCATCCTGCAGTTGCTGACGGACTTGACGGCCATTAAAAACACGCAACGCACCATTGTTGAGGTGGCGCACCAGGCTTCGGAAATTTCCAGCCGCATGGCCGCCGCTTCCGAAGAGCTCTCCGCCCAGGTGGAGCAGGTCAGCCGTGGCTCGGAAATCCAGCGGGATCGCGTGACCGGCACCGCCGCCTCCATGGAAGAGATGAACGCCACCGTGCTCGAAGTGGCGCGCAACGCCGGTCAGGCCAGCGCCCAGGCCGAGGAAACCCGGCAAAAGGCCCAGGACGGCAGCTCGCTGGTGGATCAGGTGACCAAGTCCATCAACCGGGTGCATGAGGTGGCCTCGCATGTGCAGACCGCCATGCGGGATCTCGGCAAGCAGGCCGAAGCCATCGGCGGGGTGATGAACGTTATTTCCGATATCGCCGACCAGACCAACCTGCTGGCCTTGAACGCGGCCATTGAAGCCGCCCGCGCCGGTGAAGCCGGGCGCGGGTTCGCGGTCGTGGCCGACGAAGTGCGCAAGCTCGCGGAAAAGACCATGAGCGCGACGACGGAAGTCGGGACGAACATCCAAGGGATCCAGCAGGCTGCCGCGGTCAACATCCGCCGGGTTGAAGACGCCGCGAAAAGCGTCAATGAAGCGACCCAGCTTGCCGGGACCTCCGGAGAGGCCCTGCACGAGATCCTGACCCTTGCGAACCAGAACT
>JAVBVM010000042.1:0-4933 GCA_031554295.1 Desulfovibrionaceae bacterium
GGGCCGGGGACCCGCCCATTCTGGTGGCGGATAGCGCCAAAGCTCGGACGGAGTTAGGCTGGAAGCCGCAATACGCGGATATTGAAAGCATTCTGGAAAGCGCCTGGCGCTGGCACCGGGCGCCGCATTTCTGATACGGGGGTCATAACCCGCTGCCCTCCAGCCTACGGACGATCCTGGCGGCCGGGCTGGATTTCACCGCCTGCCTTTGCTCTTCATGCCCAGCCGGCCCAGTTCCGCCAGGCGTGTATCCACACGAGCAAAGAGAGAGCCCGGCGTGAAACCGCCGTCTTTGCGCGCTCTGCCGGCCGGCAGACCGGAGAGCAGTTCCATGGCTTCGGTAATATGTCCCACCGGATAGATATGGAACTGGCCGTCGGCCACGGCCTTGACCACATTGTCGTTCAGCATGAGGTGATCCAGGTTGTCGCGGGGCATGATAACGCCCTGGCGCCCGGTCAGCCCATGACGGCGGCAGACCTCAAAAAAGCCTTCTATTTTACGGGTTACGCCACCCACTGCCAGGATGTCGCCAGACTGGCCGACAGCGCCGGTAAAAGCCAGCGACAGTCGCAGGGGAACGTCCGCCAGGGCGGAAAGCAGCGCCGCCAGCTCCGCGCCGGAAGCGGAATCGCCTTCAATCCCGGCGTAGCTCTGCTCGAAGCACAGGCTGCCGGTCAGCATCAGCGCCTTGTTGCGGGCGAATTGACCCACCAGGTAGCTTTTCAGAATGAGCATGGCCTTGGTGTGGATAGGGCCGCCCAGTTTTGCCTCGCGCTCCAGGTCGATGATGCCGTCGTGCCCCACGCCCACGGTGCAGGCGATCTGGTGCGGCAGGCCGAATTCGAAGTCGCCGTACCAGACCACGGACAGGCCGTTGACGCGGCCCACGGCCTTGCCGGAAGTGCTGACCTTGATGATGTCGCGGTCGTATTCCTCCATGAAGTACTGCTCGGGCAGATTGGCGCGGTACAGGCGGCTGCCCAGGGCCTCGTTCAGGGCCGCGGCGTCCACCAGTTTTTTGCCCTTCATGCCCGCCAGGGCCGATGCCTCGATCAGGGCCTCTCGCAGCAGCGGGAATTTGAGCGAGAGCTTTTTCTGGTCCTCGATGATGCGTGAACCGTAATCGACCAGGCCGGCCATAGCTTCGCGGTCAAAGGGCAGCAGACGCGCCTCATCGATGATGCGGGCGATGGAGTTCAGATAGGCCCGGATGCCGGTCGGCGAGCGGTCCATGGCGTCGTCGAGATGGGCCTTGATTTTGAACAGCTTGGGAAAGCGGTCGTCGTTGTTCAGCAGGCTTTCGTACATGTACTCGGTGCCGACCAGCACCACCTTGAGTCTCAGGTGCAGCGGCTCGGGCTCGATGCCCTTGGTCTTGACCGCTTCCTGCCCGTCGGTCGCGTCCTCGATGCGGGCCTGGCCGGCGCGCAGGGCGCGCAACAGCCCTTCCCAGGCGGTCGGGTAGCTCAAAATGTCTTCCATGTGCAGCACCAGGAAGCCGCCGTTGGCCCGGTGCAGGGCGCCGGCCTTGATCAGGGTGAAGTCCGTGACCAGGGCGCCCATTTCCGATTCGCGCTCAATGCAGCCCAGCAGGTTGGGCACGGTCGGGTGGTCGTGCTCGATGATCGGGGCGCCGTGCAGCTTGCTGTTGTCCACGAAGAGGTTGATCTCATAGCGGAAGGAGGTGTCCTCGGGCGGCGGGAGGGGGGGCTGCTCCTCCTTGTGCTGCGGCGGCGTGGTGGGCAGATCGCGCTGGAGAAAGCCGGGGATGTTGTTCAGGATATCCTCGCGCATGTCCTTGAAGAACTCTTCCAGGGCCGGGCTTTTGCACTGGCGGCAGAGGCGTTCGGCCAGGGGGGTCAGGCGGGCGTCCAACACCTCGCCGACCACCGTGCGCTCCAGATCGCGCTCCAGTTCCGCGAAGCTCTGCTCGGCCCGCGTCAGCTTGCGCATCAGGGTGGACATGGCCTGCAAAAGCTTGTCGCCTTTCAGCTTCAAGTCCTTGCGGATTTTGGAATCGAGTTTTTCGAATTCCTCTTCGCTCAGGCGCTTGCCTTCCAGCAGGGGGTAGAGGGTGACCCCGCCCTGCTCGTCCATGTCCAGATTGAAGCCCTGGTTGCCGGCCACGGAATCCATCTGGCGGAACAGCTTGCTGCGTTCCGTGTGGTAGGTTTCCTGCACGTCGGTGCGTTTGCGCAGAAAGCTGGCGCGGTCAAAGCGGGCCGGGATGTCGGCCCGGGCCTTGGCCAGGGCCTGGGCAAGCTGGTTGCGCAACTTGCGGCCCTGGCCGGCCGGCAGGGCGATCAGGCGCGGCCTGTCGTGGTCGTCGAAGTTGTAGACGTAAATCAAATCCGGCGGCGTGGGGGCCTGGCGGGCGCGCGGCCCGAGAAATTCGCGCAAAAGGTAGGTGCGGCCGAGGTCGGCTTCGCCGGAAAGGTAGATATTGTAGCCGCTGTCCTGAATATTCAGGGCCAGTTCCAAAGCCTGGCGGGCGCGCGGCTGCGGCGGCGCATCGGCCCGGCGGCGGTTGCGCGGGATCTCGTCGCTGGTGGCGTAGGGAACGCGGGCCGGATCAAGGGCGGCGCGCAGACGGTTGATTGGCAGGGGGGAAATAGGGGGCATGGCTTCTCGTTCCGCGCGCCCGCCGCGTTTCAGCGGGCGCGCGGGGGATTGGATCAGTTTCCGGCTTCCAGCACCGCCGTGCAGCGCGGGCACAGGCCGGGGAAGTTCGGGTTCGAGCCCGGATTTTCGTCGTAAATCCAGCAACGTTCGCACTTTTCGCCTTTGGCGCGCTCGACGACAATGGCCACGCCGGGCAGGGCCTCGTCACGCGCGGCATTGGCCGGCGCTTCGGCCAGCGGCTTCAGCTCAAAGCCCGAGACGATGAACAGGGCGCGCAGATCCGTGCCCAGGCCGGCCAGGGCCTTCAGAATGGCCTCGTCGGCATGCAGGATCACATGGGTGTCAAGCGAATGCCCGATGGTCCCGGCTTTGCGCATGGGCTCGGCCGCGCGGGTCACGGCGGCGCGCGCTTCCATCAGACACTCGAAGCGGCCGCGTTCTTCCGCCGTGGTTTCAAAGTCGTCGTCGCCGTCGTCCTGCAGGGCGAAGACCGTGGGCGCGGCTGGGCGCAGGGCTTCGGGGATGTGCGAGAAGACCTCTTCGGCCGTGAAGCTCAAAATGGGGGCCATGTCACGCACCAGCAGGAGCAGAATGCGCAGCAGCGCGCTCTGGGCCGAGCGCCGTTCCGGCCCGGCCGAGGCCGAGGCATAGAGGCGGTCTTTCAGAACGTCCAGGTAAAAGGCGCTCAAATCCGTTACGCACAGATTGTGCATGGTATGAAAAACCTTGTGGAATTCATAGTCGGCATAAGCCTTCTGCACGCGCTGGTGGGCGCGGGTGGCCACGTCCAGGGCGTAGCGGTCCAGTGGGTCCATGTCCTTGGGCGCGACCATGCCTTCGGGCGTCAGGCCCTTCAGGTTGCCGAGCAGATAGCGGCAGGTGTTGCGGATGCGCCGGTAGGCGTCCACCAGGCGCAGCAGGATTTCGTCGGAAATCCGGATGTCCTCGCGGTAGTCCACGGACGAAACCCATAAACGCAGAACTTCCGCGCCGTGCTTTTTGATCACCTCTTCCGGCGCCAGCACATTGCCCAGGGATTTTGACATCTTGCGGCCTTCGCCGTCCACCACGTAGCCGTGTGTGAGCACTTCGCGGTAGGGGGCCACGCCCCGGCTGCCGATGGAGGCCAGGAGCGAGCTGTGGAACCAGCCGCGATGCTGGTCCGATCCTTCCCGGTACATGTCGGCCGGGAAGCCGCCGTCCGGGCGCTTTTCCATGACCGCCGCGAAGCTGGTGCCGGAGTCGAACCAGACATCCAGAATGTCCGTCTCTTTTTTCCAGCGTTTGGCGCCGCAGGACGGGCAGGCCAGATCCTGGGGGGCGATTTCCTCAATCGGCGCTTCGTACCAGTAGTCGCAGCCCGTGGGGTGCTTGGCGAAGCGGCCGGAAATGTCTTTCATCCAGTCCGGATCGTTCCACGCCTCGCCGCAGCTTTCGCAGAGCAGCGCGACAATCGGCACGCCCCAGTTGCGCTGGCGCGAGATGCACCAGTCGGGCCGCTGCTCGATCATGGAGTAGATGCGCTCCTCGCCCCAGGCCGGGATGAAATCCACATCCTCGCGGATGGCTTTCAGGGCGCGTTCGCGCAGGTTGTTGGCCTGCATGGTGATGAACCACTGGGTGGTGGCCCGGAAAATGACCGGGCTTTTGCAGCGCCAGCAATGCGGGTAGGAGTGCGTGATTTTTTCCTCGCGCAGCAGGTGGCCGGACCGCTTGAGCACCTCAATGACCTTCGGGTTGGCCTCAAATACAGTCAGGCCCGCGAAGAACGGAACGCTGTCCAGGAAACGGCCGTCGTCGTCCAGCGGCGAATAGACTTCCAGCCCGTATTTCAGGCCCATTTCATAATCTTCGCGGCCGTGGCCCGGCGCGGTGTGCACCGCGCCCGTGCCCGTGTCCAGCGTGACATGCCCGCCCAACACCAGGGGCGATGGCCGGTCATAGAACGGGTGGCGCGCCGCCATGCCTTCCAGGCTCGCGCCCGGGGTCGTCCCGACCTTCTTGCAGTCGCTCCAGCCAAATTTTTTGGCGGCGGCTTCCACCAGGCTGTCGGCCATCACATAGTATTCGCCGGCGTGCTCAACCAGCGCGTAGTCATAGTCCGGGTGCAGGGCCACGGCCATGTTGTCCGGCAGGGTCCAGGGCGTGGTGGTCCAGATCACCACGTAGGCCGGGCCGTTCACCTGCGGGAAAACCGTCTTCAGTTTTTCGTCCGTCAGGGGAAAGCGCACGTACAGCGAAGGCGAGGTGTGGTCGTCGTATTCGACCTCGGCTTCGGCCAGGGCGGTGCGGCAGGAAAGACACCCGT
>JAVBVM010000179.1:0-11493 GCA_031554295.1 Desulfovibrionaceae bacterium
TAGGGAAGACGCCACGGGCCTGGGCCTGTATCCGAACTGGTCTTACGCCTGGCCCATGAACCGCCGGGTGGTCTACAACCGCGCTTCAGTGGACCCAAGCGGCAATTCCTACAACCCGGCCAAAGCCATTCTCCAATGGAAGGACGGCCAGTGGACGGGCGACGTGCCGGACGGCCCCTGGCCTCCTCTGGCCATGGAAGGCGGCAAACTGCCCTTCATCATGAAGCCGGACGGAGTAAGCTCCCTGTACGGCCCGGGCCTGGACGACGGGCCGTTGCCGGAGCACTACGAGCCGCTGGAGGGGCCGCTGAAGCAGAACCTCATGTCCAAGCAGCATAACAGCCCGATCATCACGCTTTTTACCAGCGACAAGGACGTAACGGCCTCGGGCGACCCCAGGTTCCCCTTCGTGATGACCACCTATTCCGCCACCGAACACTGGTGCACCGGGGCGTTGACGCGATGGCAGTCATGGCTCACCGAGGCCATGCCGCACGCCTATGTCGAGATAAGCAGGGAACTGGCTGAAGAAAAAGGCATCGCCAAAGGCGACATGATCACCGTCCGCTCCGCCCGCGGAGAGCTTAACGCCGTGGCCGTGGTCACCGCTCGCCTGCGTCCGTTCACCATTGACGGAAAAACCGTGCACCAGGTGGGCATGACGTACAATTACGGCTGGCTCTTCCCCGAAAATTGCGGCGACACGGCCAACCTGCTTACTCCCTCTGTGGGCGACGGCAACGCGGCCACGCCGGAGTATAAGGCATTTATGGTCAACATCACGAAGGCATAAGAGCGGATGAACATTGAAAGCGTTCACCTCAACAGGCTGCGCGTCACCTGCATTGTTGATGACGATCCTGGCGCGCATCGCGAATACGCCATATCCAGCAACCCTTCCTGGCCGGAGGCGAAAACCCGCCTCCGGTCTGTATTTCTCAGGAGACTCCCGTGCCCGTAACCCGAGAGGAGGTCCAGCGTCTGGCCAAGGCCAATCCGTACAGCGCGGCGGCCCTGCGCCTCTTTGCGCCTCTGCTGAACGTCCGTATAAAGCTGATTGAAACGCTTAATCCTCCCGCCCTCCCGCCACTGGACGCGACCGCCTTTGCCGGGGGAAAACCCTGGATGGACTTCACAAGCCTGCCCCTGGAGGCGGACCTGCTGAAAAAAGCCCCCAAGGCCCTGACTGCGGCCGCGGACAAAATCTTTCCGGAAGCTCGAGAGGCTATGGCGGCCCTAGGGTCGCACCTTGCCGCCAACCCGGCTGAGGCGGAAAACCTGGTCCGGGTCGGCCTGGGAGCGCGGCGGCCTCCGTTGGGCTCCTGGGCTAAAAAACGCGGCTTTCCCCGCGATGTTGTGGAGTTCTTCTCGGCCCAACTGGCCGCCGTTGCGGCCGGCTTAGCCGCCCAGGCCGCCCGCGATACCGAATTGCCGTCCTGGGGAAGGAACCGCTGTCCGATATGCGGCGGGGCCGCCCACGCGTATGCGCTGCGCGGCCAAGAGGGGATTCGCTTTTTAGAATGCGGACTGTGCGGCTTCGAATATCGCTTCTCACGCACGGCCTGCTCGGCTTGCGGCAAGGAATCGTCGGAAAATCTTTCTTATTTTTTTCTGGAGGCTCATCCGGAGCGCCAGGCCGAAGCCTGCAAGTCCTGCCATTCTTACCTGCTCGGCCTGGATGCCAGAGAGATGGTCAAGACTTTGCCGCTGGCCGTGTATCTGCTTTGTATGCTCCCCCTGGATGCGCTTATGCAGGACAAGGGGTTTGCACTGGCATCTTCCGCATAGCCCGGCGGAACGCTTTCTTACCCGCGAGCACAAGCGAGCCTTTGCGGCCGAACTTTTTCATTCTTTTGTGCGAACCGCAGGCAACCGTTGCTCTTGTCTATCAGGTTTCAGGCATGGCTGGCGCTGAAGCGATTCGCTAGGGGGTCGCGCGCACGCCGTTTTCAGGCATAGCGCCGTTTTCCTCAACCGCTTCCGCTCCCATGCTGGCCGTGGCCATAACCGCGCGCCGGCACCGCCGGTACAATACCATGCCAATCAGCCCGGAAAACAGAAACAGCGCTGCGCTGACAATAAAACGGCTTGTCGCGTCCACCTGGATGCCGCTGCCGAGCAGCGCGAAAATAAGCATTTGCGGCAGATAGCCGAGGCCGCTGCCGGCTAGAAATGGCAGGGCCGGAATGCCGCCTACCCCGGCGAACAGGTTGATCAGGGCATTATTGCCCACCGGCAGCAGACGGATGGTGATGGTGGAAAGAAAAGGCGCCTCGCGGAAGTAGGCGTCGATTTTTTTCAGCCGCCCTTCGCGCAGGCGTTTCGCCGCAACGGCCGGGCCAAAGCGGCGGGCGTAAAAATACACGGCCGAGCAGCCGAACAACGCGCCAAGCGTGCTGAGCAGCATTCCCGCAAAGCCGCCAAAGGCATAGCCGCCGAAAAAGGCGATCAACTGCCGTGGAGTGCCGAGAGACGACAAAACTCCGCCCAGCAGCACGAAAAAGACCCAGCCCCAGAAGCCCTGGCTGCGGATGTGATCGTCAAACCAGGCTTCATTCAGCACATCGTCCAGGTTCGTCAACCGCAGCAGGCTCACGATCAGGGCCAGTAAAAGAAACGGCGCCGCATAGCGCGCGAAAAGCCAGAATTTTTTTCCCATTATCGCCAAATGTCTCTCAGCCCGTCATTTCAGGATTTTTTTCGCGGCCGCACCAGCAACCACAACGCGGCGGCAATAAACGCCTGTCCGCCCAACAGCACGGCATCATGTTCCCACAGGGCAAAGCCCGCGACAAACAACCCGCCGGCGAGCAGCAAAAGAGCCCCGACCCGGCAGCCATGGAGAAACAGCGCCGCCATCTGCAATATAAGGCCCAAATAGACGAAGGCAATGGGAAAAAGAGAATCGGACACAGGCAAACCCCGAAAAAGGCTAGCGCTCTTCCTCAATTTCAAACTGGGTCATTCGACGCTGCATCCAGCGCACGGCGAACAAATCGAAAAAACCTTTCCGGGCGCGCCCAAGATTGCCGTATTTTGAAACACCGTGCAGCCGCGGCCGGTGGTTGACCGGCATTTCCCGAATCCGCGCGCCCTGCATGCGCATCAAAGTTGGCAAAAACCGGTGCATGCCGTTGAACATGGGGATGCGTCGCACCATGTCCGCACGCATCACCTTGAGGGAACAGCCAGTATCGCGCACCGACTCGCCGGTCAGCCAATTACGCACCGTATTGCCGAGACGCGAGGCGGCGCGTTTTTTCCAGCTGTCCCGACGGTTCTTGCGCCAGCCAATCACCATATCCGCGCCCGCCTCGTATTCCGTGAGCATGGCTGGGATATCCGCCGGATCATTTTGCATATCCGCGTCCATGGTGATGATGGTATCACCCCGGGCGGCTTGAAATCCGGCGCTAAAGGCGGCCGACTGCCCGCAATTCCGCTTGAAGCCGATAAAACGCACCCCAGGATGGAGTTGGGCAAGTTTTTTCAACACCAGGCGACTGTCGTCGCGGCTCGCGTCATCCACGAAAAGAACCTCCCAGCGCCGGCCCTGAAGGCTGTCCAAAACGGCCAACAGCTCGTCGCACAGCGGCGTGAGGTTTTCCCGCTCATTATAGACGGGCAGTACAACGGAAATATCCAAGCGGGAATCCATGCGCGCAGGATACCGCAACACAGGCCCACCTGTAAATCGCCTGTTTCCAGAGATACCAGGCGAATAGAGCAGTTTCGATGGTCGAACCCTCTCCGCTGCCGCCACGCTCCTTAATAATTCATTTTATCAATACATATCACCTATATATTATTTATATAAGGTCGCATTCCCCCACCTCACAAAACACTTTTCTCATGCTTCTACACTGATAATCAGGCGGTTGATTGACAGAACACGTAAAGCCCCGATACAGATAAGCGGAATGGAATAATGCTGAAGCAACGGCGCCGCTATGAAAAAAAAGACCCAGGCTTTTTTCCCGAAACTTCACCGCGCCGCTCTCCTCACGGCGCTCGTCTTTCTTGCCGCCTGCGCGGCGCCTATGCCCAGGGGCGAAACGGAAAAAGCCGCGGCAGCGCTCACCCGCGCCAAAGAGCGGGAGATCGCTGGTCAGCGCTCGCAAATACGTGACGAATTGCTTGCCCGCCAGGCGAAAGCGCCCCACGCGCAAGGACCGTCCGCGCCCTACTGGCAATCCAGCCGAATACTGCCTGAAGCCGCGAACCGCCAGCTTTCACCTTCTCCGATCCAGGAGCCAGAGAGCTTTCAGGATATGGACGCTCCACTCAGCGAGCCTCTTCTGTCATCACAAACCGCTCCTGAGGTCTCGCAGACTCCGGTCCGGCCGGAGCCTGTTCCGCCGCTGCCGGAAGTCGCCGTTGCGCCAAATCCTGAAGCCGCCAGCGCCCCCCCTGCTTATGCCAGCACGGAGCATGCGGCTGAGGAACGCGTTCCCGTTGTGGAAGAAGACGCGCTACACGCGGAAGTAGACGCCGCGTCCGCGACTTCCGGCAGCGCGACAGTCCCGGAGCGGGAACTTCGCCTTGAAATTCTTCCCGAGGAACCGCCCACACCGTCGCAAACCACGGTGAACGCCGCCCAAGCCCCGGTTCAACCGGAATTCGCTCCGCTCGCCCCTGAGGTCCCCGCTTCGCCTGAGCCCGAAACACTTGACGAATCCACCGCGCTCGCCAGCGCCAAGCCGACGGTCGAGGAAAGCCCGGCCGCCTCTCTGGAAGCCTCTGTATACGCCGAAATACAGGCCCTGGCGCAGTCGTCCGCCACTGCTCCGGCCCCGGAACGGGAAATCTCAGAAACTCCAGGCGAAGCGTCCGCCGTCCTGCCGAAAGCCGCTGAGGAACTTGCCCAGGCCCCGGAACCAGAACCTGTGCCGTTCGCTTCTGCTCCCCCCGCTTCGCCTGAGCCCGAAACACTTGACGAATCCACCGCGCTCGCCAGCGCCGAGCCAACGGTCGAGGAAAGCCCGGCCGCCTCCCTGGAAGCCTCTGTATACGCCGAAATACAAGCCCTGGCGCGGCCGTCCGCCAGTGCTCCCCCCGTAGCGCAGGATGCCCTCCCGGAAAATCCGGTTGAAACGCCCGCCGCTCAAATGAAAGCCGCGCGCGAAGAAAGCGAAATAGCGGCGAACGCGCTTGAAATAGGCGAACCCACGGAGGTGACCCCATCTCAGGCTCCTCTGTCCGAATCCGTCACTGCTCCCAGTGAAGTGCTTCCTGAACAGGAAATGTATGATGCGGCCCTGGAGAAGTATTTCAGCCGCCGCTATGCCGATGCCCACGCCTCCTTGCTGCGGTTTGAAGAGCTTTACCCCAATAGCCCGCTGCGCGCCAATGTTCGGTACTGGCAGGGCGAATGCCTGTTTGCCCTCAAGAGATACGCGGAGGCCGACATATGCTTCGCGGACGTTGAAAAGCTCTCCCCCAGCAGCCACAGGCTTGCCGACGCCCTGCTGATGATGGTGCAGTGTCGTCTTAACCTGGGACAACGCGCTGAAGCCGCCGATACGTTAAAAAAACTGAAAGAGAAATACCCCAATTCCCGCCAGCTCCGGATTGCGCGAAACAGAATGAAGGAGTCGCGCTGATTCCCTCGCGCGACCAATGCGAAAATTCTCAAAAAGTTCCTATGGATAAGCCCGATCTTTCGCTCATACCGACCACGCCGGGCATCTACCTGTTCAAGAATTCCACAGGGCATATTCTGTATGTCGGTAAGGCCAAGCACCTGCGCAAGCGCGTGGCCTCGTATTTCCGGGACGAGCGCCGGCTCACGGCCAAAACCGTGATGATGCTGAGCTTGGCCGCATCCATCGACACTCTTGCCACCACCACGGAAAAAGAGGCCCTGCTGCTTGAGGCCAGCCTGATCAAAAAACACCGGCCCCGCTATAATATATTGCTGCGGGATGACAAGCAGTACGTCCTGTTCCGGCTCCAGAAAAAACAGCGCTACCCGCGCCTGGAAATTACCCGCAAGGTGCGGCGCGACGGCGCTCAGTATTACGGCCCCTTCGTGTCCGGCCTGGCCGCTCGAGAAACCTGGAAGGCCGTGCACCGGACCTTCCCGTTGCGGCGCTGCACCGATCGAGTACTCAACAACCGGGTCCGGCCCTGTTTGTATTACCACCTCGGGCAATGCCTGGCGCCCTGCGTTTTGGAAGTGTCGGAGGAAGAATACGCCAAGCTCGTGCAGGATGTTGAATTGCTGCTCAACGGACGCTCGGCCGAATTGGTGCGCGCCCTGAAAACAGAAATGGACCAGGCCGCCGAGACCCTGATGTTCGAACGCGCCGCCGTGCTGCGCGATCAAATCCGCGCCGTCGAGCGCACCGTCGAGCGTCAGGCCGCCGTGCTGCCCAAAGGCGGCGACATGGACGTCCTGGGCATTGCCGAGGACGCAAACGGCCTGGCCCTGGGCCTGCTCTTTGTCCGGGGCGGCGCGCTGATTGACGGCAAAGCCTTTCTCTGGCCCGGCCTTACCCTGGAAGACGCCCCGGAATTGTTGCTCGCCTTTCCCGCCCAGTTTTACTCGCCGTTTTCGGCCATTCCGCCGCGCCTTGTCCTGCCCTGGCTGCCCGGAGAAGGCACCGGGATCGATGGCGAAGCCGGCGGAAATGATCCGAGCGAAGCCGGCGCGGCGTTCAGCATCGCGGATATTGAGGAGTTACTGTCCGATATGCGCGGCAGCCCGGTGCGCCTGGTCGCCGCCAAAAGCCCCGAGGAACAGCGTTTGGTGGACATGGCGCAGGCCAACGCGCGCGAGGCGCTCCGTCGGCAGGAGCAACAGCCGCTTGCCGAGCAACTTGCCCGTGCCCTGCATCAAAATAGACCGATCCGGCGCATTGAGGCCATCGACGTCTCGCACACCGGAGGCCGCGCCACACGGGCCGGCATGGTCGTTTTTGAGGACGGCAAGGCAAAGACGGACGACTACCGGAATTATTCCTTTGATTCCGGCGCGGGCGACGACTATGCCGTATTGGCCGCCTGGGCCGGCCGCCGGGCCGAAGTCGGGCCGCCCTGGCCGGATCTGCTGTTAATTGACGGCGGCCGGGGACAGGTGGCAGCGGTGAATAAAGCCCTGGCTGAAGCCGGAATAAGCGGCGAATTCGCTCTGGCCGGCATCGCCAAAGCGCGCACGGAGGATGGCCGTTCCGATCGCAGGGCCGGTAATGTGGCCGACCGCATTTTTGTTCCCGGCCGCAGCAACCCCTTGCCGCTACGCGCCGGCTCCACGGAGCTTCTATTCCTGCAACGCGTACGCGACACCGCGCACGAATTCGCCATTGGCCGCCACCGTCGCGCCCGCGCCGCCGAGGCCCTGGCCGGCGAGCTGCAACGCATAAAGGGTATTGGTCCGCACCTGGCGCGCATGCTCTGGCAGCACTTTGACTCCATTGATGCCATGCGCTCGGCCACGATCGAAGAACTTGCCGCCGTGCCCGGTATTGGCCCGGCCCGTGCCAAATTACTTCACCAACAACTTGCAGCCTTGAGGAAAACCCCATGACCAGCGCCTCCGCCACGCCCGTGAAAGACCTCGGTATTTGTCTAATTGGGCCCTCAGGAACAATCCTGTACATGGACAGGCGTTTCAGCGGCGTTCTCGGGCTTGCCGAGCCGGTCATCGGCGTGCCGTTCACCGAATTGTTTCTGGTCCCGGAACTTATTGAGAAAGCGGAAAACATGCCGTCCCCCCTGTCACGGCTTCGCCCCGACTGGATTTGGACTGTCCACGCCACCCTGCCCGATGCCCCGGCAACCGTATATATCCGGCCCTACCTTCTTATGGGCGGCAACTCCCCTCAGCCGCTGGACTTTCTGCTCAACGAGGAACGCGGCAGCATTTCCAGTATCACCGACTCAAGCGCATGGCCAGAGCCGCCCTTCCTCTGCCTCCACTGCGACTTCGATTTTTCCTACGCCGTCCAATGGTCTCATCAGACCGGCGTTGCGGTCCTGCGGGATTTTTCCCACCGCCTCGGCAATATTCTTTCTTCTATCCAAGGTTTCTCGGAAATCATCCGCCAGCGCCTGCCGGACGGCGGCGGCGACCCATTCGCCCTGAGGGCATTGAATAATATCTTCCGCGGCTGCGATCAGATCAAAGAGATCATTCTTGATACCCAGGTGGTCAGCGCCAGAGCGCCTCTGGAGAAAACGCCCCTGGATCTCGCTTCCTGGGCGGAGACCATTTTCTCGGAATTCGCGCAGATGCGCCCCCCCAACTTCCTTCTCCACCCAATCGAAAAGCCTGTCCAGCCCATGCTTTTTCAGCTTGATCCCAAACGCATGAAGGAGCTGCTGAACGACATCTGGGCCATGTTCATGCACGCCTCCGTCCATGGCCTGGCAACGCCCTCAAGCAGCGCGGAATCCGGCGTATACGTCAGCATAAGTCACGATGCCCCCCTGCGCCGAAAAGTCCTTCCGCCTGCGGACATTACCTATGGCCGTCTGCGTTTTGCCTTGCGGAAAAAAGATCTCAGCCTTAAATTCATTACCAGCATGCCCGAATCGTCGCAGCCCTTGGAGGACGACAGCCCCACAGTCTACGACCGGAACAGAGTCATCGGAATCCTCAGGGCGCACGGCGGTTTCTTTGAATACGTCAGTGGTTCCGACATCGGCTTTATCCTCGATATGTACCTTCCCCTCTACTTGCCTCTTTAAGCCACAGGCGGACTCGACGTGCGGGCGCTTTTGCCGTATCAAGAGCAAAAAGTGGAACCCGGAGAAGAAACGCCCGGTCCGGCACCGCCGCAAACCGGCAGGCAACGCATATGAGCAAAAAACGCAAGATTCCGGGCTGCGCCGCCCCTGATTCCCGGCGATCAGAACAGGGGCCGGAGCAGGAGCGGAACACCTTCGGCAGCCCAATCCGCAACCTGGACCGGCACCGCGCCGTCCCGGCACCGGCAAGGCAGACGCGTCCCGCTCCCGCCCCCAAAAATCCCGAGCCGCCGGATCTGTTCACGGACCTCATGAACGGCGTCACCCCCCTGGCCGGCCGGGAGAAAACGCTCAGATCGCCACAACTGCCCGCCGTGTCCGCCGCCTCGTTCCCCGAACCGACCAATGACAGCGAGCGCCGGGAAGCGGCGCGCCAACGTTCGCGCCAGGCCGCGCAAAAGGCGCGGGAAACCGCCCCGGCCGCTCCGGCGCCCACGGAAGAGGATATGTTCAGCCGGGCCATGCGGGGCGTTGCGCAGCTCCATGAAGGCGGCCGCGCCGTGCGCCCGCCGGTCGCGCCGAAACCAACGCCCCCCGTGCTTGAAGAAGACCCGCTGCGTGACTTTCTTGAGGGAAAAATCGAATTCGCCCTTGAATTCACCGAAGAATTCATTGAGGGCCACGTCGTCGGCCTGGATATCGCCACTGTGGGCAAGCTGCGCGCCGGCCAATTCAGCCCCGAAGCGCACATCGATCTGCACGGCCTTTCAGCCGAGGCCGCGCGCGATGCCCTGCTCGCCTTTTTCCGCACGGCCTATTATAAAGGGCAGCGTGCCGTGCTGGTGGTGCCCGGCCGGGGATTGAACTCGCCCAACGGCGTGGGCGTGTTGCGCCTGCGCGTGCAGGACTGGCTGACGCAAGACCCGCTCAAACGCATAGTGCTCGCCTTCTGCACAGCCAGGGCGCGCGACGGCGGCACAGGCGCGCTCTATGTGCTTTTACGCAAATTCAGAAAGTCCAACGGAAAAATCCACTGGGATCGCGCGCCCGATGTATAAGCACTCCCCAGCCCGCACTGAACGCCGCCGCCCATGAGAATGTTCGGCCGCTCGCAGCACATGGGCGCCGCCGCCCTGATCATGGCCTTCAGCATCCTGCTCTCGCGCGTTGCCGGACTGCTGCGCGACAAAGTGATCTCCTGGAACTTCGGGGCCGGCACTGACGCCGACATCTATTTCAGCGCCTTTGTCATTCCGGATTTTCTAAATTACCTGCTTGCCGGCGGCTATTTCTCGATCACACTGATCCCCCTGCTGACCGAACGCTTCGAGCGCGATCCAAACGACGCCTGGCGCTTTTTTTCCGCGGTTTTCTGGTGGATTACCCTGGCCACTCTGGCCCTGACCGGCTTTGCCTGGCTGGCCGCGCCCCGCCTGGCCGCCTGGACCGCTCCGGGTTTTTCTCATGATCCCGAAAAATTTTCCGCCCTGATTACCGCCATACGCACCATCCTGCCCGCCCAGTGCTTCTTCCTGCCCGGCGCCTGCCTGACCGCCCTGCTTTACATGCGCCGGCAGTTCTCCGCGCCCGCCCTGGCCCCGCTCATCTACAACGCCTCAATCATCCTCTTCGGTCTCCTGGGCCTTGCCCTTGGCCTCAAGGGCATGACCGGCTTCTATTGGGGCGTAGTGATTGGCGCGGCCGCCGGCAGTTTCCTCCTGCCGCTTCTGGCGGCGAGTTCCGGCGGCCTCACCCTGTTGCCCACTCTGCGCCATCCGGGCATGAAGCAATTCATTCTCCTGGCCTTGCCGCTCATGCTCGGCCAGTCCATTATGGTGCTCGACGAGCAATTCGTACGCGTTTTCGGCTCAATGACCGGCGAAGGCGCCGTTAGCCTGCTCAACTACGCCCGCCGCCTGATGCTGGTGCCTGTGGCCGTGGTGGCCCAGGCCGCCGGCGTGGCCTCCTATCCCTTCCTGGCCGGACTGGCCGCCGCCGGTAAACGTGTGGAATTCGATTCCACCCTTTCCCTGGCCTTGAAAAACAGCCTCTCCGTCATCCTGCCCGTCACCGTCTGGATGATTGTCGCCGCCGAGCCGGCTGTCCAACTCATTTACCTGGGCGGCGGCTTCACCGTCGCCTCCGCCCACATTGCCGCCGCCCTCCTG
Organism: Desulfovibrionaceae bacterium; assembly: GCA_031554295.1. Classification (GTDB taxonomy): domain Bacteria; phylum Desulfobacterota; class Desulfovibrionia; order Desulfovibrionales; family Desulfovibrionaceae; genus JAVBVM01. The sequence continues at coordinate 10,860 of JAVBVM010000179.1, forward strand.
CGCGCCATGATGCTCGGCGTCGGCTTCTGGGCCGTCCAGCAGGTCATGGGCCGCGCTTTCTACGCCCACAAAAATACCCTTGCGCCCGTGATCGTCGGCACACTCGGCACCCTGGCCGCTCTGCCCGTCTATTACCTGGCCACCCACCCCGGCCCGCATCTCGAGGCCCTGGCCCGCCTCCTGCCGCCGGACATCCCGGCCTCAACCCTCGGCATCGCCCTGGCCGGCGTCTTTGGCGTGGCCCTCTATACCCTCGGTCTTGCCGTCTACTGGCAGCGTCGCTACCAAGGGAACGCCCTCGCCGGCGCCGGACGACACGTCCTCCTCTGTCTCCTGCTCTGCCTGCCCGCCGCCGTCGTCGCCTGGCTGATCACCACCCTCCTCCCCGCCCACCTCAACCTGCCCCCCGTGCTCACGGCCTTCATCAACCTCGCCGTCAGCGGCACCGCCTTCGCCCTCATCGTCCTGCTCCTGGGCTTCTTGCTTGCCCCGCAAGCGCTGCCTTCCATGCTGCGGCGGAGAAAATAAACACGAGCCTCCGGCGGTCAAAGGAGATGCCCTCCGTTGGGGGCCCCCCCCGGGGGGGGGCGGACGGGGGGGGGGTGGGTGGGTGGGGCGGGCGGTGGGGGGGTCG
>JAVBVM010000073.1:0-27402 GCA_031554295.1 Desulfovibrionaceae bacterium
GCCCGCTGCCCGCAATGCGGCGCGCGTTTCAAGCTGCGTGGGCCTGATTCCGAAAACGCCTCCGGCCAGGAAATCGGACGGGCGGAGGCGCGGGCAACGGAACCCGTGAGCGCCGCCCCCGCCGGGGCCAGGGACGAGACCGGCGGGGAGACCGCGGAAGAATACGCGGCCCGGCGCAAGGCCGCCGCCCAGGCTTACGCGCAGGCCGCCCGCTCCGGCGCGCCCGCCATTGAATGGGAAACGCGTTGGCGCGTCTCGCCGATCAGCGCGTTCGGGAAGACGTTTTTTCATATTCTGACCCGGCCCGGGCACTTTTTCGGCCTGGTGCCCTATTCGAACAAACTACTGCCGCCCGCGCTGTTCTCGGTCATTGTCTGGTTGCTGTTCGCCGTGGGGATCATCCTGATCGTCAAGTTCCAGCCGTCTTTGTATTTCAGGCCGAGCCCGGACACCGCCCATTTCCAGGAACAGCTGCGCGCCACTCCCTGGTGGTGGTTTTTTTTCAGTCTTCCGGCCGGCTTCATTTTCTCAAGCTTCCTCGTTATCCTGATCAGCCACGCGTCATTGCGCATGCTCGGTCCGGCCTCCGCCGACTTGCGCCTGACCGCGCGGGTTGTCGCCTACGCCAATGCGAGCTGGATTCTTTTCTTCATCCCGCAGGCCGGAGCCTTGCTGGGGGCCGTCGCTTTCTGGGTGCTTTTGTGCGTGGGCCTGCGCGCCGCGCACAAGCTGACGCTGACCATCGCCCTCTCGGCCACCGCCGCCTGCTTGTTCGTGCAGATGCTCATCGCGCTGATAGCCGTCTCCAGTCTGGTGCAGTCGGCGGCATAAAGCGGTCGGCCATGGCCAGAGCCGCGTGCCTGTGAACAGCGGTTCCGTCCCTGTCGCTTTCACGCGCCCACAGGCACGGGCAGATCGAAAGAAAAAAGGAACTCATCAATGGGCATGACCTATAAAGAAATGCAGCATACGCTGATGGAAAACCTGCGTCTCTACCATTTTCCCGTGGCCGTGACCTTTTTGCCGGACGAAGCGGCGATTGCGCGTTTTTGCGAACAGTCCGAAATTTTTGTCCCGGCCAATCCGCTCACCTTCTGCCAGGCCGAACTGGCCGCCCGCATGCAGGGCAAAACCGTGCTTATGCGGCCGGAGAACATGACCTGCCGCATGGCCAATATCGCCTTCGGCTGGAAGGAATTCGAGCAAAAAGACCTGGGAATGCAGCGGATGCGTTATACCCGCACCCTGGAGCAGGCCCGGCGCGTGCTGGAGGATCGGCCGAAGCTGCCCAAGGGCTTTATGGCGGCCGTGGCGGTTGGGCCGCTGGGCGACGCCGCCCAGGATCCTTCCGTGGTGCATTTTTACTGTGACCCCATGCAAGCCTACCACCTGCTCATTGATTATATGGCGGCAACGGATCAATACCCGTTGCGGCCGTATCTCAGCACAGGCTCGGCCGCTTGCGGGGGCAGCGTTTTCGCCTGCTTGCAAAAAACCGCCAACATGGTGACCGCCTGCGCCGGCAGCTACAGTTCGGGCAAGACCGAGCGCGGCGAGCTTAACGTGATGATCCCGGGCGAGCATATTCGGCAAAGCGTCGAGCGTCTGCTCGAGCGCATTGAGGAAACCGGCGGCGCCTCGGTCACCCGGCCGGGCGACCCTTTCCCCGGGCTTGACGTTTGCGGGAATTGTCCGCTGATAAAGTTCAAAAAATTGGAAAAAAATCATTGATGAAGCTATTTTCTGTGCCTATATAGGGACTGCCGACGAGTAAAAATTCGAGATGGGTGACAAAGTCCGGAAGAATATTTACTCTGTATAGGAGGAGCCGGATGCCGGGACGGAAAAAATTCCCCGACGTACCGCAAACGTTTGCGGCGTGCACCCGGCGAAGCTAACAGTGCGAGGGGCCATCGGGCCCATGGGGGCAACGAGCCGGCCGTACAGGCCAACGGAGGAGACATGGATCGCATGGATACCTTGGATTTTGCGCTCCCGCCTTCCAGTCCGCCTGAGAGCCTGGGGCGTTCCCGTTTTGATCCGGAATTGCTTTACGTGGAGTGCCGTCTGTGCGGCAGACCCGTGAATTGGAGTTTTGGTTTAAGCACATTGGCGGTGGCTGGCGCCGGGATTGCCGAAAACAGTCTGGACGCCCGTTGTATGATACTCACCAATGGGTGCAAGCACTGCAAGCCGCACGGCAGGCATGAGCATATTGTCATTCGAATAAGCAGTTCCGGGAAACATGACCGGTTGCACGACGAGCCGGGCGGCCACGCCTGATCGTCCCGGAACCGGAAAGGGATTGCCGCTGTATCCCAGGCGGCGGGGCAGTCCGGCACCGTCCGGGCTGCCCTTTTTTATTTGGCGACTGCTTCAGATGCCCGCGAGTTTTTAAAATCAGGCTTTGCCTGTTCAAAAAATTGGCGTCCTTTCAATGTGACCAATTCAGGTCTTCCTGAATTGGAATCAAATTATTTGGGGAGTTCGCGGCATGGCTGATCCAGATGTCCTGATCCTTGGCGCGGGCGCGTCCGGCCTGATGGCCGCGCTCGCGCTCGCGCAGCGAGGCCGCAACGTGACGCTGCTGGACCACGCGGCCCGCGCCGGCCGCAAGCTCTGCCTCGCGGGCGGCGGCAAGGGCAACATCACCAATCTGCGCATGCGGCCCGACCGCTACATCAGCCAAAACCCGGATTTCTGCCGTTCGGCCCTGGCTGGCTTCACGCCGTTGGATCTGCTGGCCCAACTCGAAACCTGGGGCATTGCCTGGGAAGAACGCGAGTTCGGCCAGATTTTCTGCGCCCGCCCGAGCCAGGAACTGGTGGAATCGCTCGAACGGCAATGCCGCGCCCTGAACTGCGCCTTTCTTTTCGGACAACGCATTGCGGAGGCAGGGCAAAATGCCGCCGGCTTTTTCGTGGAAACGGACCGTGCCCGCCTGACCGCCCCCCAACTGGTCATAGCCCTGGGCGGCACAGCCTGGCCGCAAGCCGGCGCCAGCGACCTGGGCTGGCGCCTGGCGCGCCGTTTCGGCCACACCGTCATCCCGCCCAGGCCCACCCTCACGCCTTTTCTCATGCCGCCCAACTGGCCGCTGCACGGCCTGGCCGGTATATCGCTGGACGTGCGCATCAGCCCCTCCCCGGCCGACGAGCCCATGCCCCTCCTGTTCACGCACCAGGGCCTGAGTGGCCCGGCCGCGCTCATGGCCTCCTGTCTCTGGACCCCAAACACTCCGCTGAGCATCGATTTTCTGCCCAACCACTCCCTGGAATCCCTGCTTGACGATCCGGTTCACGGCCGCCGCAAGCTCGCCAACCTGCTCAAGGCTCTCCTGCCGGATCGTCTGGCCCTGCTGCTCCTTCCCGACCGGTTGGCTTCCCGCAACATCGCCGAGCTTTCCCGCGCCGACCGCCGGGCCACCGCCTCGGCCGTCCACACGCACACCGTCACCCCCCTTCGAACCGCCGGCCTGCGCAAGGCCGAAGCCGCCGCCGGCGGCGTGGACACCGCGCAAATATCCTCCCGCAGCATGGAGAGCCGTCTGGTTCCCAATCTCTTTTTCATCGGCGAGGTTCTGGACGTCACCGGCGTTCTCGGGGGGTACAATCTCCATTGGGCCTGGGCCAGCGCTGTCGCGCTCACGTGAAGGGGCGTATTTTTCCACGATCCTGCGAGGGGCCTTTTGCTCCGGTCGAGGACCGCTGGAGTCCACTCCCTCCGTAAAAGAGCCCCTCTTTCTTGTGTCGCGGAAAAATACGCCCTGCACTGATCTTGCGCGGGGAAGGCATAAAGGCAAATGCTTCCCTCCCACGGAGGGAAAGGCGTTTAATGTGGAAATTCCTATGGCCGTAAGAAAGCGCCTTGGCTTGCTATTACGCCGCTTCCGCGCCCGCGCGCCACGTTGGGCCCGTGTTGCGCCGCGCCGCGCCAGCGCGTGTAGCGATGCGCCCAACGGCGGCCTGTGGGGAGGCGACGTCCTCCCGGGGGAATAAAAAAGGGGGCTTACGCCCCCTTTACGGTCCTTTTCCTACCCTTTTAGAGCCGCAATAAGCTCTTTCAAGGTCTGTTCGGCTTTGTCAGTCGGCACCTGGCAGGTGCCGACCTGTTTATGGCCGCCACCGCCGTACTTCAGCATCAGCTTGCCGACGTCCGTCGCGCAGGTGCGGTTCAGCACCGAATAGCCGACCGTGAACACAGTGTTCTGCTGCTTCAGGCCCCACATCACCTGGATGCTCACGTTGCACTGCGGGTACAGGGCATAGATGGTGAAGCGGTTGCCGGTGAAAATCTCTTCCTGGTCGCGCAGGTCGAACACCAGGACGTTGCCGTGCGGCGTGCAATGCGCTTCGGCCATTTCCCGGAACTCCGCCTCCTGCTCGAAATAGCGCCTGGTGCGTTCCTGCACGTCCGGCTCTTCCAGGATTTCCTGGGCGGTTTTCTCGGCGCAGTAGTCGATCATCGCCTCCATCAGCTGATAGTTGCTGATGCGGTAGTCGCGGTAGCGGCCGAGGCCGGTGCGCGGGTCCATGATGAAGCCGAGCAGAATCCAGCCGCCCGGGTTCTTGATGTCGTCCTCGGTCAGGTTGCCGCTGTCCACCTTGTCCACGGCCGCCAGCATTTCGTCGTAGCGGGCCGGAAATTTTTCCCTGCCGCCGAAATATTCCCAGACCACGCGGGCGCAACTGGGCGCGGGCTTGGAAAGGCCCTTGACCTCCACCTTGCCCAGACGTTCGGTTTCGCTGCTGTGGTGGTCAAACCACATGCCGCAACCCGGCACATAGGGCACGTTGGCCAGAATGTCGTTAGGGCCGACCTCAACCAGGCCGTCCTGCAGGTCTTTGGGATGGGAGAACTTGTATTCCTCAATCAGGCCGAGCGACTTCAGCAGAACCGCGCAGACCAGACCATCGAAATCGGAACGGGTGACTAAGCGCATGCGAACCTCCACAAAAACCGGGGATAGGCCGGGGAAAGCGCGTTGAGCGGATTCCCCGGCGGGTTGCGTATTTGCGTGGAAGGATAGTATAGCGCATAGAGTTTGGCAAGCGCATTTCATTGTAACATCGCTTCTCTTTTCGGCTTATTCGGCTCGTGTTCACCTCAACCTGTGAGGATTCCATGCCGTCCATGCTGCCCGAACCGTTCCGCTGCAAAATGATCGAACATATCCGCCTGCCTTCCCCGGAAGAGCGGGAAAAAGCCCTTACGGCAGCGCACCGCAACATGTTCGGCCTGCTGGCCAAAGATGTGTTCATTGATCTGCTGACCGACTCGGGCACCGGCTCCATGAGCAAGGAGCAGTGGGCGGCCCTGATGTTGGGCGACGAATCCTACGCCGGGGCGGACAGCTTCGAGCGCCTGAAGGAAGCCGTGTCCGAAGTGCTCGGCTTCCCCTTCGTCATTCCCACCCACCAGGGGCGGGCGGCCGAGAATATTTTGTTCGGCACGCTGGCCAAGGCCGGCGACTATATTCCGATCAACATGCCCTTTGACACCACGCGCGCCCACATCATGAATGTGGGGGCCAAGGCCGTGCCCTGCGTGGTGGACGCCGCCTTTGACGTCGGCCTGGAAGCCCCCTTCAAGGGCAATGTGGACCTGGACAAGCTCGAGGCCGCCCTGCAAGAGCATGGCGAGCGCGTGCCCTTTGTCATGGTCACGGTTACCAACAATTCCGGCGGCGGCCAGCCGGTGAGCCTGGAGAATCTGCGCCAGGTGTCGGCCATGGCCAAAAAATACGGGAAGCCGCTGATTTTCGACGCCGCCCGCATGGCCGAGAACGCCTTTTTGATCAAAGAACGCGAGCCGGCCTGCGCCATGATGAGCGTGGCTCGGATTCTGCGCGCCATGATGGAGGTGGCCGACGGCATCACCGTGTCCGCCAAGAAGGATCCCATGGTGAACATCGGCGGCTTGATCGCCGTGCGTACGGAGGAGATGTATTTGAAACTGCTGCCGCGCGTGGTGCTGTTCGAGGGCTTCATCACCTACGGCGGCCTGGCCGGCCGCGATCTGGACGCCCTGGCCGTGGGCCTGCGCGAGATGATTGACGAGCAATACATGGCCCATCGCCTGGACCAGGTGCGGCAACTGGGGGCCATGCTGACGGCGGCCGGCGTGCCGATCGTCAAGCCGGCCGGCGGGCACGCCATATTCATCGATGCCGCCGCCTTTTTTCCGCACATTCCGCAAAGCCGTTTCCCGGCCGATGTGCTGTCGATTGAGATCTACCGCGAAGGGGCGGTGCGCGGCGTGGGCCTGGGCGCCCTGGCCTTTGAGGAAACCGACCCGGTGAGCGGGAAGAAGCTGCTGCCGAAACTGGAGCTGTACCGCATGGCCATTCCGCGCCGCACGTATACCAACAGTCACATGGAGCATATCGCCCAGACCGTGGTGGACGTTCACGAGAGAAGGGAAAAGGTGAAATATGGGCTGGAGCTGACCTATGAGCCGCCGGTGCCGGGGATCACGCACTTCTTGGCGAAGCTGAAGCCCGTGGGACTGTGAGAATGAAGAGGGGGCTCTCGTTTTTCGCAGAAGAAAAAGGCGTTCCTTTGGTGACGAAGGAGTGCCTTTGCGCTTTTTTGCGCTTCGGGCGGATTACGCCTGTTGCGCACTTTTTTTCCGTCCCTCCCCAGGATGCGCGCTCGCGGCCTTGCCAGCATGCCCGCCGGCGGCGGACCGGAATGGATTTAATCCATGTTTGGCTTGCCGAAAAAAATAATGGTAAGTGTCTGTGGTCGCTACTATAAATAGTATCGGATGCCGCCAGGCGTGCGCCGCGGCGCCATAACGGCCCACCTTTCCGGAGCCCGCCGTCAATGCCGGATCCGGCTCTGCCTCTGTCTGAAACGCTTTGTTGTTGAGCTGGTTTTGTGCAAACAGATATTTGGAGGTCAAAATGCATTGGTACCGTAATTTGCGTATGACCGCGAAAATTGTGATTCCTGTGGGCCTTATGCTAATTTTGGCACTGGGAGGACTGGCATGGCAGATCCGGGCGAAAAGCTCGAGCGCCATTGAGGAGGTCGCCAAACGCGAACTGGCCTTTCTGGCCGGCCAATACGGCAATGATATCAAATCGCTGTTCGAAGTGGCGCTGGGCGATACCCAGGCTTTTGCGGACAGTATGGGCGTTCTGGTGAAAGACAAGGATCCGGTGGGCCGCGAACGTTTTGTGCGGATGCTGCAAGGGGTGCAGGAAGGAAACCCGGCATTTATGGCCGCCGGATCGGCCTGGGAGCCCAACGCCTATGACGGGAAAGACGCCGAATATGCCGGCCGGCCGGGCTCGGATGAAGACGGGCGCTTCATTCCCTACAGCGCGACCGGGTACGATCTGACCACCCTGAAGGATATTGAAACCAGCGACTACTATGCGGAACCCAAAAAACGCAACCGCAGCTACCTGACCAATCCCTATTTCTACGAGGTCGGTGGTCAGCAAGTGCTGATGACCACCGCCAGCGCCGCTGTAAAGGTGGACGGCCGGTTCCGCGGCATCGTGCTCATTGATATTTCCCTGAACGATGTCACGGAAGCGTTGCACGCCCTCAATATTTACGACACGGGCTGGGGGGCGTGCCTTACGCAGGACGGCACCATTGTCGCCACCAGCGCCAAAAACGCCAGCGCCAAAAACGTGTTCGAGAGCGGCGCGGTCAAGGATTTCAACGCCTTGCGCCAGGCCATGAATGCGGGAACCTCCTACATGGAGTTGAGCGACTTCCAGGGAGGAAGCAGCTTTTTCTATTATTACCCGATCCACTTCTCTCAGAGCGGCCAGACCTGGTATTTTATGGTCAGCGCGCCCCTGGCCGAAGTATTGGCCTCCGCCGTCAGCATCAGCCACATGACTCTTATTTTCTGTGGCGTCGTGCTGGTGCTTGCCTTTGCGCTGATTTTCATCGTCGTGCGGTTCAGCGTCAGACCTTTGGGCGCTTTGGCGGGAGTGGCCCGGGAAATCGCGGGCGGCAACCTGCGCGCCCCAATAGAAGATGAACGTTTTGGCGGCGAGGTGCGCGAATTGAGTTCGGCCTTGAAAAACATGATCGCCTCGCTGCTTGAGACCCTGGACAGAGCCGAAGCCCTGAGCGCCGACGCCCGCGCCCAGACTCTCAAGGCGGAAGAGGCCACGCGTGAGGCGGATGCCGCCCGGCAGGCGGCGGAACGGGCCAAGCGCGACGGCATGCTTGCGGCGGCGGGCCAACTGGAAGACGTGGTGAATATTATTTCCGCCGCATCCGAGGAACTTTCCGCCCAAATCGAGCAGTCGGAGCGGGGCTCCGCCGAACAGGCCGCGCGCGTGGGCGAGACGGCCACCGCCATGAACGAGATGAACAGCACCGTGACGGAAGTCGCCCGCAACTCTTCCCAGGCATCGGAAATCTCCGCGCAGACCCGCGCCAGGGCCGAAGAAGGCGCGCGCGTGGTGCAGGACGCCGTGGCCGGCATCCAGAGCGTGCAGGCGGTATCCCTGGCCCTGAAGGATGACATGAACGGCCTGTCGGCCCAGGCCCAGGGCATTTCCCAGATCATGAGCGTCATTTCCGACATCGCCGATCAGACCAACCTGCTGGCGCTGAACGCCGCCATTGAGGCGGCCCGGGCCGGCGACGCCGGCCGCGGGTTCGCCGTTGTGGCGGACGAGGTGCGCAAGCTGGCCGAAAAGACGATGGCCTCCACCATTGATGTCGGCGACGCCATCAAGTCCATCCAGAAAAGCGTCAACGAGAACATCGCCCAGGTGGACCAGGCGGTGAAGCTTATTGATGCGGCCACCGAGCAATCCAACAGATCCGGGGCCGCCCTGGGCGAAATCGTGACCATGGTCGACGCCACGGCCGATCAGGTGCGCGCCATCGCCACCGCCAGCGAAGAGCAGGCGAGCACCAGCGAGGAAATCAACCGCGCTGTCAACCACATCAACGACATCGCCGCGCAAACCGCCCAGACCATGCGGGAGGCTTCCAGCGCCGTGAGCGACCTGGCAAGCCAGGCCCAGGCCCTGGGCGCGCTGATAGAGGATATGAAGCGGGGATAGACGCGGTTGGAAGAGATAAACGCGCTTCGGCGCGCGCGAATCTTCCGTTTTTGTCGACGAAAAAAGAGGCGCTCCTTCGTGCGAAGGAGCGCCTCGGATTGTTGACAGACCTGCCGTGTGGCACACGGGTCGGCGGATTGCGCATCTCCCGGCGCGGGAGGCGCGCACGGGGATGCGGTTCGGAAGGCTGCCCCGGCCCCGGCATTCCCGGCAGGCCGCCGCTAAAACTCCGCCACCGGCACACAGTCGCCGCTGAGGCCCCGCGCGTAGCGGATTACGCTGTCGGCCAGGACAGTCACGTCGGCCGGGTCGTGGGTGATGATAATGGCCGGGATGGCGAAGCGGTCCAGCCACTCCCGGCACTGGGCGCGCATGCGCTCGCGTAGATCGTTGTCCAGGGCGGAAAAGGGTTCGTCCAGCAGCAGCATGTCCGGCCGACCGGCCAGGGCGCGCGCCAAGGCCACCCGCTGCCGCTGGCCGCCGGAAATCAGGCCGGGGCGTTGCTCGGCCAAGTCCTTGATTTCGAAGCATTCCAGCATTTCGTCCACTCGTTCCCGCTGGAGCCGCCGGGCCAGGCTCGACCAGGCCAGGCCCAGGGGGAAGGCGATGTTCTGGCGCACGCTCAGGTGTGGGAACAGGGCATAGTCCTGAAACAGATAGCCGAGATTGCGCCGACGGGCCGGGATATTCACGCCAGCCGCCACATCGAGCAGAGTGCGGCCGTTTATGCGCACGTGCCCTTCGGCCGGGGTGAACAGACCGGCGATGGCGCTCAGGGTCAGAGTCTTGCCCGAACCGGACGGGCCGAACAGGGCCAGACGGCGGCCGCCGCCGGCAATGGTCACGTTCAGGGCAAAGCCGCCTTGGGCGGCCGGGAAGCGGTGGCGCAGGCGGACGTCGATCATACGCCCCGCCGGGAAAGGCCGTTCCGACCGCTTAAGGTTTCCGCCGCCACCAGCAGGACCACGCAGATTACCGAGGTGATCAGCACCAGGGTGATGGCTTTGGCGTCGTCGCCGGCCTGGAAGGCGGCATAGACGGCCAGGGCCAGGGTCTGGGTCTTGCCCGGCAGGTTGCCGGCGATCATCAGGGTGGCCCCGAATTCGCCCATGCCCCGGGCAAAGGCCAGGGCCAGCCCGGCGAAGATGCCGTTTTTGGCCAGCGGGATGGAGACGCGCGTGAACACGCGCCATTCCGAAGCGCCCAAGGTGCGGGCGGCGTCTTCCAGGGTGTGGTCCACCGAGCTGAGGGCCGCCTTGGTCGAGCGGTAGGTGAGCGGGAAAATCACCACCGTGGCCGCCACCACCGCGCCCTGCCAGGAAAAAATCAGATTGACGCCCACATCGGCCAGCCACTGTCCGAACAGGCCACGCCGCCCGACCAGCAGAATCAGAACATAGCCGGTGACAGTGGGCGGCAGCACCAGGGGCAGGGCGCACACGGCATCCACCCAGCGCCTGCCGGGAAAGCGGGCGCGCGCCATGCGCCAGGCCAGCAGCAGCCCGAGCGCGAAGGAGATGGCCGCGGCAAAGCCCGCCACCTTCAGGGTGAGCAAGATGCAGGAAAGCACCATGCTGTCGGTAAAATACTCCATGCGAATCCCGCTGCTCCGGGTGAAGAGGCGGCCCGCAGGGGGCAGGCGGCCTCAGTAATTGTCGCGACGGCCAATTGCGCGAAAACCGGCGCGGCGGCGGTCAAACGAAAATCTGACCGCCACTTTCCCTGAATCCGGGAAAATGGCAAGGTAGTCACGGCTTTGGGAAAAAGCGTGACTTTCCCGTCCGGCGTCTGCCCGCGGCGCTCCGTCGGCCTTGAATTTGGCCGCCGAAACGGCTATCTACCATAAAAACACGCAAAAAAGGATGCCCAATGCCCGCTCATATCACGCACCGGCTCGCCCTGTCCCCGCGTTTCGACATGGAAACTTTTCTGGCCGTGAGCTGTGAAAGCCGCCTGGACGGTCCGACCATGCAGCGTCTCATGGACCGCTGGGAAGCCTGGCAGAATTGCGATTACGCGCGGGCGCGCGTGATCGAACTGGATGGGGCGCAATACGCCCTGGCCTGGCTGGATGAGGCGGTGGAGCGCGAGGCCGACGCGGCCTGGAAAGAGTCGCCCTCCGCGGGTTTTTTGTTGAATGCCCTGGCCGAGATGCTGGTGGGCGAGCTGATTGCCGAACTGGCGCCCGAAGTGGCGGAGTTTGGCTGCGCGCCGTTGCCGGAAGTAAGCGAGGCCCTGCGGGCGGCGCTGACCGCCGAGGGGGTGCCGTGGGGCGGCGCTGCTCTGGGCCGCCGCTACGCGGTGCTGACTGGGCTGCCGTTCGCCGGGGGCTGTGAGGTGTGCCGGCTGGAGCCGGATTGTCCGAAGCGGCGGAAAGTGGATGCGAATACCGTGGTGGTGGGGTAGGGGACCGTGTTCCGGTTCCGCCTTTTGCCCGCCGTTCCACCTCTCAAGCCGGAAACCACCAGCCGCGCGGCCGGCGTTTCGGAGGGTGGGGTGGAGGTGAGCGTTTGTTCCCGAAGGGCGGCGGTGGATTAGGAGAAAGCAGCGTTCCTCCGAAATGGGTCTCCAAGGGGCCCATGCCCCCTGCCGCCGGAGGCATGGATCAATAAACGGCCGGGGAGATCCTGGTCTCCCCGGCCGTCGGAAGCGTTCTTAGAATACGCCCAGGGCGATCATCGTGTCGGCCACTTTGCGGAAACCGGCGATGTTCGCGCCCAGCACGTAGTTGCCGGGCTGCTTGAATTCGTTGGCGGTTTCGTGGGCGGCGGTGAAGATGCCCTTCATGATGTTTTTCAGCTTCTGGTCGACTTCCTCAAAGGTCCACTGCTGCATGCTGGCGTTCTGGGCCATTTCCAGCTGGCTGGTGGCCACGCCGCCGGCGTTGGCGGCCTTGGCCGGACCATAGGCGATTTTGGCGGCCAGGAAGACGTCAATGGCATCCAGGGTGGAGGGCATGTTGGCCCCTTCGGCCACGCACACGCATCCGTTCTTGAGCAGATCCTCGGCGTCGGCCTTGTTCAGTTCATTCTGCGTGGCGCAGGGGAAGGCGGCCTGGCAGGGGATGGTCCATACGGCGTTGCGGCCTTGCGGGTATTTGTCGAGGGGAATGTATTCGGCGTCCGGGCACAGTTCTTTGTAGCGGCTCAGGCGGGCGCGCTCGACTTCCTTGACTTGCTTGAGCACGTCGAACCTGATGCCGGCTTTATGGTAAATCATGCCGCCGGAGTCGGACACCGTGACCGGCACCGCGCCGATCTGCTGGAGCTTTTCCACGGTGTAGATGGCCACGTTGCCGGAGCCGGAAACCGTGCAGACCTTGCCGGCCAGCGAGTCGTTGCGCGCGGCCATCATGTTTTCGGCAAGATAGACCAGGCCGTAGCCGGTGGCCTGGGTGCGGGCCAGCGAGCCGCCGTAGGTCAGGCCCTTGCCGGTGAGCACGCCGTCGTGGCTGCCGGTCAGGCGCTTGTACTGGCCGTACATGTAGCCGATTTCGCGGCCGCCCACGCCGATGTCGCCGGCCGGCACGTCAATGGTCGGGCCCACGTGGCTGTACATCTCGGTCATGAATGCCTGGCAGAAACGCATGATCTCATTGTCGGACTTGCCTTTCGGGTCGAAGTTCGAGCCGCCCTTGCCGCCGCCGATGGCCAGGCCGGTGAGCGAATTCTTGAAAATCTGCTCAAAGCCCAGGAACTTGATGATGCCGGCGTTCACGCTCGGGTGGAAGCGGAGGCCGCCCTTGTAAGGTCCGATGGCGGAATTGAACTGGATGCGGTAGCCCTTGTTCACCTGCACTTCGCCTTTGTCGTCCACCCAGGCCACGCGGAAGAGAATCTGGCGCTCGGGTTCGACGATGCGATCAAGGATTTTGTTTTTCAGATACTTGGGGTTGCTGTCGAGCAGCGGACGCAGGGTGGCGAGCACCTCCTGCGCGGCCTGGTAGAACTCCGGCTGGGCCGGGCTGGTCTTTTTCAGACCGTCGATAATCTGCTGAATATACGGCATAAATCCTCCATTTATATAAAAACAAATAAAAAGGCAGACCCGGCTATGAGTCCGCCTTATTTACTGAAAATCTGCCGCCCCTGGTAGGGCCAGCGGGGTTGCATTCCCCGGATGCCTCGGGCACCGCGCGTGACGGGGCGGGGAATGCGTTTGCCGTGCGTTGTTGAAGTGTTCATCAAGATGCCTTTGAAAAACTGGAAAACGCAGAATGCGCCAGTCGCTTCGCGCTGTCAATAATTTTAACGATTTTTCACCGGGATAGCGCGTAAAAAAGCGGGCCGGGTATCATCCGACCCGCTTCCATTTTAACGGCTTATGCTTTCTTTTTCAGCCCGGCGGCCACGACTTCGCCGAAGCGGCCGAGTTCCTCGATCACAGTGATGCCGGCGTCGCGCATGGCGGCGATTTTATCCTCGCCCCGACCCTTGGAGCCGCTGATGATCGCCCCGGCGTGGCCCATGCGTTTGCCCGGAGGGGCGGTCAGCCCGGCGATGAAACCGAACACCGGCTTCGGGTACTTGCTGTCCTTGATGTAGGCGGCGGCTTTTTCCTCATTGTCGCCGCCGATTTCGCCGATCACGCAAACCGCTTCGGTCTGCGGGTCGTCGCGGAACAACTCGAGCAGCTCCACGTATTTCAGGCCCGGCACCGGGTCGCCGCCCATGCCAATGCAGGTGCTCTGGCCCAGGCCGGCGGCGGTAAGCTGGTGCACGGCCTCATAGGTCAGGGTGCCGGAGCGGCTGATCAGGCCGATGGAGCCCTGTTTGTGGATATAGCCGGGCTGGATGCCGATTTTGCACTTGCCGGGGCTGATCAGGCCGGGGCAGTTCGGGCCGATCAGCTTTACGCCGCGGGCGTTGAGGAAGGCTTTGCAGCGCACCATGTCCAGCACCGGGATGTGCTCGGTGATGATCACCACCAGCCCGATGCCGGCGGCGGCCGCTTCGCAGGCGCTGTCGGCCGAGGCCGAGGCCGGCACGAAGATGACGCTGGTATTGGCGCCGGTTTTTTCCACGGCTTCGGCCACAGTGTCGAAGATCGGCACGCCGATAACCGTCTGGCCGCCCTTGCCCGGGGTCACGCCGGCCACCACGTTGGTGCCGTAGTCAATCATCTGCTGCCCGTGGAACATGCCCTCGCGGCCGGTCAGGCCCTGGATCACCAGGCGGGTGTTTTCGTCTATGAGGATGCTCATGCGCGGGACTCCTTGGTCAGTTCGGCGATTTTACGGGCGGCTTCCAGCATGGAGGAGGCGCTGACAATGGCCAGGCCGCTCTCGTCCAGAATCTTGCGGCCGGCGGCCACGTTGGTGCCTTCCATGCGCACCACCAGAGGCAGCTTCAGGCCGATGTTCTTGGCCGCCTGCACCACGCCTTCGGCCACGATGTCGCAGCGCAGAATGCCGCCGAAGATATTGATCAGGATGCCGCGCACCTTGGGGTCGGACAGCATCACTTCCAGGCCCTTGCTGACCATCTCCACGTTGGCGCCGCCGCCGGCGTCCAGGAAGTTGGCCGGTTCGGCCCCGGCTTGCTTGATGGCGTCCATGGTGGCCATGGCCAGGCCGGCCCCGTTCACCATGGTGCCCACATAGCCGTTCAGGCGCACGTAATTCACGCCCAGTTGGGCGGCTTTGCGTTCCAGCGGGTCGGCCTCGTCCGGATCCTCAAGGGCGGCGATGTCCGGGTGGCGCTTCAGGGCGCTTTCGTCAAAATTCAGCTTGGCGTCCAGGGCCAGGATGTTCCCGGCCTTGTCCACGGCCAGCGGGTTGATTTCTGCCTGGGTGGCGTCCTTGTCCACGCACAGCCGCACCAGGTTGGCGATTAAGCCCGAGCCGCGCGTGACTTGTTCCGGGTTCAGGCCGCAGCCGAAAAGCAGCTTGCGGGCCTGGAAGGGCCATATCTGGTGCGCGCCGTCCAGGCGGGTGGAGAAAATGCGCTCGGGGTGCTTTTCCGCCACTTCCTCAATGTCCATGCCGCCGTCGGGCGAGGCCATGACCGTCAGGCATTCGGCCCCGCGATCCAGCACCACGGCCAGGTAGAGCTCGCGCGCGATGTCCGTGCCCTGTTCCACCCAGACCTTCTTCACTTTCTGGCCGGCCGGGCCGGTCTGGTGCGTGACCAGCTGCATGCCGAGAATGGCCCTGGCGGCGGCTTCGACCTCTTCCATGTTCCGGCAGACTTTCACGCCGCCGCCCTTGCCGCGCCCGCCGGCGTGGATCTGCGCCTTGACCACCCAGATCGGGCCGGGCAGCCGTTTGGCTGCGGCCACGGCCTGTTCCACGGTGTCGGCCACCGAACCCTCGGGCGTGGGCACGCCGTAGGCGGCCAGCAGGGCTTTGGCTTGATATTCATGTATATTCATATGTGCTCCGTCAGATGCCGTTGTGGATTCACTCCGTAAGGCGGCCGGCGGGCTGAAACCGGCCGGAAGGGGGCCGCAAAGCCCGCCCTCCGGCCGTCTCGCCGGGCCATCTTCATCAGCCCCAAATGTCCTGGTCGCCGGGAATCTTCCTGTCCTTCACGGGATAAGCGATCCGGGAAACGTTGATCAGGTGGTAGTAGGTCAGGTTTTCGGAAATAGAGTTGTTGCCCCACGAGCCGCAGCCCAGGGTATTGGTCGGGTTCAGCCCGTTCTGGAAGCTGCCGCCGGCCGTGGAGGCGCTGACCTGGTTGACCACGATGCGCGAGACCTCGGTGCGCACGCCGGCGTATTCGATGTTTTCCTGGGTGTTGGAATGCACGCAGATGCTGTGCCCCTTGCCGATTTTGTCCAGGTTGGCGCGGGCGATTTCCACGGCTTCCTGCCAGGTGTCGTAGCGGTAGGCGGTGAGCACCGGGAACATCTTTTCCCAGCCCAGCACGTCGTCGATGCCCTCGGCCTCGACCACCAGGGCCAGTGTGTCGGCCGGCACGTCAATGCCGGCGGCCTTGGCTACTTCCAGGGCGTTTTTGCCCACCAGGTCGCGGCTCATCTTGCCGCCGGGGAAGGAGACCTCGCGCAGCGCGGCGCGCTGCGCGGCGGGCACCACGTAGCCGCGGTTTTCCGAGAAGAGCTTCATGCACTTGTCCCAGTCGCCCCGTGGCAGGATGGCGCTCTGCTCGGCCGAGCAGATGATGCCGTTGTCAAAGGCGCGGCCGATTACCAGCATGGGGATGGCTGCGGCGAAGTCCACGTCCTTGTCCACCAGGCCCTGCACGTTGCCGGCGCCTACGCCCAGGGCGGGCTTGCCGCTGGAGTAGACCGAGCGCACCATGTCCATGCCGCCGGTGGCGATGACCACGTCCACCACGCGGGTGAGCATCTTGGTCAGCTCCAGGTTGGGGATTTCCAGAAGCTGGACGATGTCGTCCGGCGCGCCGAGTTTTTTCAGGGCCGCGTTTATGTAGTTCACGGCTTTCTTGCTGCACTGCATGGCCTTGGGGTGCACGGCGAAGATGATCGGGTTCTTGCCCTTGATGGCGAACATGGCATTGGACATGGGTGTGACGATCGGGTTGGTCATGGGCGTGATCGCCCCGACGATGCCCACGGGCTTGGCCACCTTGACCAGGCCGGTGCCCGCTTCGCGCTCGATGATGCCGACGGACTTTTTGTCGCGTAGCGACCACCAGACCAGGCGGGCCTGGTTCTTGTTCTTGGCCACTTTGTCTTCGTAATTGCCGAGCTGGGTTTCCTCAACCGCGTCGCGGGCCAGTTCCTCGGCATTGTCAAAGACGGCCTTGCCGCACGCCTTGACCAGGGCATCGACCTGTTCCTGAGTGTAGGAATCAAGCGCGGCAAGGGCTTTGCGCGCTTTGGCCATTTTTTCGTCCAGATGCGCCTGCAGAACCGCCATTTCGGCGGCCTTTTCCTCGGGCGTGGGCACTTTCTTCTCGCTCATGGATTCTTTCCCCTTTTTTCGGTGACTGCACGGAGCCCGCAAATACTTCCCGCCTGGGCGGGATTGGTCGAGGTCCGCGGGCCGCCGGACCGGACTTTTTTTCTTTACTGTACTGGAAATTCGCCCATTTTCAACGGGCTAAAACTATTTTTCAGCAAAAGAATTTAAGCACAAGATCGCGCCGGGCTTCGAGTCCGGGCGTTCAGGACGCATCCGGCGGCCTGCCGGCGCATGACACCCCAAACCTGTTTTTCTAATGTTTTTTTCCTTTATGACATGGGGATGAGATGAGGGTGCGCGCAGGAGCGGCGAAAAAGGCGCGCCTATGAGGATTCCACCGCGCGATGCGTTTTTGGGCAAAGGAAAATATGCACAAGGCCGCCCGACAAGGCGGCATCAGGGTTTCAGGCTCTCCGGATAATAAGGGCGGGTCAGGCGATCTCCGGCACGGGACTCCAGCGGGTCAGGGCGCGCAACACCTCACGCTCGGCGCCGGGGTCATCGCTCCCATTGCCCGTGGTATGGATGCTCACCATCAAGGCGCACTCGCCCGCTCGGACCTCGGGCCGGGCTTCCGGCAGCTTCACGGCGGCGCAACGGGAAATGGCCGTGCCGTCCGACATTTCCGAGCGAAACAGCACTTCCAGATGGCGCAGGCGGTAGTTTTCCCACAGGGTTTGCGGAACGGATTCGGCGATCCATTCGACGTAGCGCACGGTGTTGACGTGGCGGTTCACGTCCAGATCGGCCCGACGGGTGAGAATGCGCGCCTCGCCGGCCAGGCGGGCCCCGCCCAAATCCTCAGGCGCGACCGGTTGGGCCAGGCTGCCCGGACCGCTGCCGGCCAGGTGGGGCAGGGGCAGGGTCAAGCGGGAAAGGACGGACTTTTCGGTCTCCATGGCCAGTTCCGGTTCGCCGTCCAGCATGGCGGCGTATGCCGGGGGCATGCGCGTAAGCCGGCGGCTGTTCATATCCATGATCACCCAGAAGGTCACGGCATTGGCCAGAGTGCGGCCGTCCAGGGCGCTCAGGCGGAAATCGCGACGGAACTGCAAGCGCTCCAGCCGGCTGGGCCAGGTGCGCAGCCGGACCTTTTCCTCGGATCGGGGCATGTCGTCGCAGTCAATAACCATCCGGGCCAGCACCCAGCCCAAGTTCGCCGCATGCAGGGAGGCCATGGAAATGCCCAGCAGATCGGCGTGCACGCCGGCCGCTTCCATCATCCAATTGGCCAGAGCGGCACAGGTGCCCCGGCCGTGGTAGTCCACTTCATTGCCGCGCACCCGGAAGGTTTCGGCATAGTCCGGCGGCGGGGGAGGGGTGGTGCTCATGGGCGGTCTCGTTTCAGCGGTACAAATATGATCTCTTATAAAGACAAATTCATAGCGCAGGCCGAAGGAAAAGGAAAGACGCCCTTTTACAGGGAAAATACGTCCGGTTCGGCCTGTATTTCCCGGCCCGCTCCATGTCGCGCTTCACATCGCCGGCATCGGATACCCCCTGACGCTCTCGGCGAGGGGCGGACAGGGCAAGGGCAATATAGCAGGACCGGAATGAGGTTTTTCCGGGAGAAGTCGTCCCGGATTCCACCCGCGACGAAGCGCCGCAAAGGTGAAGAACCACAGTTGCCCGTTCAGGGCGCCTTTCCGCCAATTTCCAGCGGTGGGAGGCAAAGGTGACAAGGGGTTGCTTTCCTCCCGCGCGGGAATGACGGGTCATATTATGTCCGTGCCCGGCGCGTAGAGACGTTCTCATGGGAAAAGCGAAGGACAACGGGAGATGATGAAAAAAAAAGGGCCGGACAGCTTCCCCTTGCGGCGCTAGGACAGGTAATGTGCGCAAAACGGCTTCAGCGCGCCGTCGGCATACACATGCAGACTGCACTGGCGCAGCCGCTCCAGGTCCATGGTCCAGGCGTCCTGGAAAGCCATGGCGCTCAGTGTGAAGGCATGACTGCGCGCCCGCGCCAGAAACCCGTCCAGAGTGCCGAGGTCACAGGTCTCGTGCGCTCCGGCAACTGACGGCGCGGCCGCCGGCGGCTCCGCCAGGGCTGACGCGCCGCCCGCGCAACACTCCTGCTTGGCCTGCCCGGCCCGCGGGGGCCGCAGCCACCGCCCCCCCACAAACCTTCGATTCCGCTCGGCCGGCGAGACCGTTCCCGTCCCCGGCCCACAGCACGGCGTCGCGCCTTCGGCGGAACTCAGCGCCATCAACCCGCCCTCGGGCCTGATCACGTAGCCGCCGTGGAAGCCGCAGGCCGCATGATCGCAGCGCGAGGGCACAATGCTGCCTTCAGGCACCAGGTCGCCAGCCTGGGCGAAAATTGCGCTGTAGACCTCGGGCAGGGTGATGCGCTCGGCATCGGTGGGCGCGCCCGTCGCCGGAAAGCGCCCAAAATAGCTCACCGGCTGGAAATGCACGCCGCGCACCACGGGCGAGCGCTCCACCGCAAAACGGACCAGTCGGCCGATCTGCCCGTCGTTCACTCCCGGCACCAGGGTGGGCACCAGAGTGACGCCGATATTCCGCGCGCCACAGGCATCGATGGCCGCGAGCTTTTTCTCCAGCAGCGGGCGGCGGCGCAGGCGCTCATACACCGCATCGTTCAGGCCGTCGAATTGCAGGAAAACAAAAGAAAGCCCCGCTTCGGCCAGGCGGTCCAAATAGGCCGGATCCTCAGCCAGGCGCAGGCCGTTGGAGTTCAACTGCACGTACTCGCAGCCGGCCGATTTGGCGTGCCGGACCAGTTCCGGCAAGTCGTCGCGCAGGGTCGGCTCGCCGCCGCTCAGCTGGAGAAATGCCTTGCCGGCGCGGGCGATGTCGTCAATCCAGGCGCAAACTTGCTTGAAAGAGGGATCCTGCGGCGCGCCGCGGGCCGCCGCGAAGCAATAGGCGCAGGCCAGGTTGCAGCGCCGCGTCACTTCCAGCAGCACGCAGCAGGTGCCCTGTTTGTGTTCCGGGCACAGGCCGCAGCCGTGCGGGCAATTTGGATTTTCATTCGGGCCGGCGGCCGGGGCGGCCCCGATCCAGGCGGCCCTCTCCGGCTGGCCGCGCCAGACCACGGCGGAAAAATCGCCATGCTCCGCGCAACGCTTTTTCAGGCGGATTTCATCCCCGTAGCCGGGCTTACATGCGATCAGTCGGGCCGGAACGCGTTTCAGGCATACCGGGCAGACGCTATGCGTACGCCGCAGTTCCGTACCGTTGCCGCTCATTTATCCTCAAGTTCGGTTTCCACCTGGGCCACCTTGCCCAGAACCAGTTCCTCGGAAATGTAGACCTGGCCGCACTGCGGGCATTTGGGCACCTCGGCGGTGAAGTGGTGCTTCAGGTAGACGAAGCTCGTCTTGCCGGGCGCCAGCGGGGCGTTGCATTTGAGACAGATCAGCGGGGCGGCATTGTTCGGCGTGGCTTGCGACATGGCTTATTCCTCGATGGCCAGACGGTGCGAGTAGATGTTGCGCAGGTGAAAGCCGGCATCCGTTTTCTCGTAGGTCACCCAGTAAGTGATGATGCCGCGCCGCACGTGGCCGGTGAACCAGCCGCTGGCCGGGTCGAGCAGCTTTTCGCCGGTGGCCTCGCAGTGGGCGATGGCGGCCCGCGCGTCATCCTCGAGAATGAGCAGGCGGTTCATTTTTTCCGTCAATTCAGCGGGAATGTGCAGGTCCATGGGATTTTCCTGTTTGGCCGCCTCGACCGGGCCGGCATAGCGTGCCTTCAAGGCCAGGCGGTTGCCCCGCCGCTGGGTAAGCGAGGGCGGTTTTCGATAACTGTCCGTATCCGTGAACAGCACGTCGAGGATATGGCGGCAGGGCTTGCCGGCGGCCGTGAACAGATCGCGGCAGTTGGCGCAGTAAGTGATGAATTCGCGCTCGTTCAGGCTGACGCGCCGGGACACGATGTCGCGCACCTGGTCCGGGTTGGCCGAGTAAATATGGCCGCCAAAGCCGCAGCAGCGGGCGTTCTCGCCCGAGACGTCCAACTCCTCCAGACTGAGGCCGGCCTGTTCCGCCAGGGTGCGCACGCTTTTGCGCATGTCGGGATCATAGCGACTGGAGCAGGGGTCATACACGCTGGCCGTCGATTCCTCAATCCGGCGCGCTTTGGGCGGATCCAGCGCCAGCAGATCGAACAACGACAATGTTTCGCATTCCGGAAAATAGGATCGGAAAGTTTTGCGGCAAGTCGGGCAGGCCAGGACGATCGGCGGCTTGCCGACGCGTTCCCAGTCAGCCCGGATTTTGGCCAACACGCTGTCGCGCAGGATTTCGTCGCCGGCCCAGTCGGCCGGCACCGAGCAACAGGCCAGCAGCAGCGCCGTGCCCGGATGCTTTTCCAGCAGCCAGGCGTAGCTTTTTTCCACATAGGCCGGGTCCGATGCGCCGAGCTGGCAGCCGGGGAAAAAGAGCAGCGGCGCTTCAGGCATAGGGGCGTGCAGGGCATAGGCGTCTTCGTTGGAAAAGGCCATGTCGCGCAGGAAAAAGTCGTGGAAGGCGGCCGGCAGAGCGCCTTGCCGATGCAGCACCCGCCGGGCGTCGCGCAGGCAGGTCTCCATGTCCACGCTTGCGGGACAGACCCGCTTGCACAGGCCGCACAGGGTGCAGGCGCCGATCAGGCGTTGGGCCTTACGGTCGGTCAGGCCCTCGATCACGTTCAGGGTAGTGCCCACATCCGTGGTGATTTTTTTCGGATAGGCATTGAAGCGCTCCATCAGTTCGCAGTGCTGGTAGCAGATGGCGCAGTTGCAACGCAGGCAACGCTGGCTTTCGGTCACGGCCTCGTCGGAGGTCAGAATCTCTTTGCCGGACGCGGCCGAGGGAGCGGGCGCGGGCGTACGGGCGTAAAAACGTTCGTCAACGGGCTGTCGGCTCTGGCGGGCCGCGCCGCCCATGGAGCCGGTTTTCAGGAAAGCCTCAATGGAGTCGGCGGCGCGCAGGCCGTGGGCGATGGCTTCCAGTGGCTTGTCCGTCAAAAGGCCGCCGCCCAGGAACACGCCGGGCTTCGTGGTGCCGAGCGAGTCGCGGTTCACGCCCTCCAGCAGGCCGAAATCCGCGCCGCTCCCGCCTGTGGCGATATAGACGGCGTCAGCCTTGATTGCGTTCAGACTGTCCACCGGCGCGGCCAGGCGCATGTCACACTCCACGGCGCTGAACTGCTCCTCGATTTCATACAGGAACGCCTCGGGCTCCAGGCTGTCCCATAGCCTGCCGCCCACCTTGTCGCTCCGCTGGAAGAGGCTGACCGCATAGTTGCGGCCGGCCAGCTTCAGAGCGCAGGTCAGGCCGCTCAAGCCCGCGCCGATAACCGCGATCGTGAAGTTCTTTTTCGGCACGTTGTAGTGGATGGGCTCGCGGTCGCGCGTGAATTGCACGCAGGCCGCTTCCAGCGTGCGCAGAAAAATGCTTTCATCGGGCTGATTTTTGCGAACGCAGGCGGCGCGGCAGGGCTGGTCGCAGACCTTGCTGACAATGCCGGGGAACACCGTCTGATTGCGGAACAAGCGGTAAGCGCTGGTGAAGTTGCCGCGCTGGGCCTTTTCCATCATGCCCCGGACATCCACTTCCAGGGGACAGGCGCAGGTACAGGGCGGCAGCAGATCACGGAAACAGTCCTCCGAAAAATGCTTGAAATCATTTTTTTCCATGCGTTGCCCGGATTTTTTGTGGTGGGAGGAGAGGGAAAGAGGAACGAAGGCCGGGAGTTCAACACTCCCGGCCTTCGAGTTCATGTTAGTGCCCGTGCTTGGGCGCGGCCACAGGGTGGGCCTTGATGTCGTCCAGCGTGTCGTAGAGGTCGGGCCCGAGGTAGTATTTCTTCGGGGCGAAGCTCTTGCCGGCGGCCTTGGCTTCCAGGCCGGCCTTGACTTTGGCCGGCAGGGCGGGCAGCTCGTGGATGCGCACGCCGCAGGCGTCGTTGATGGCGCTGATCACCGACATGTGTCCGGAGGACTGGAACAGTTCCGAGCAGCCGCAGGAGCCGAACGGCCCGAGTTCGCGCGGCGTTTCCAGGAACAGGAGGATCATGTCGTCCGGAATGTCCTCAATGTAAGGCACGCCGGAGCCGGCAATGGTGGAGTGGCGCTTCAGGTCGTCGTAATTCTCGCTCAGGGCGAAGCCGATGGTGTGCGAGATGCCGCCGTAAGCCTGGCCTTCGACCGCCAGGATATTCCCGATCTTGCCCACGTCCGAGGCCACCAGATGGCGCAACACCTTGGTTTTGCCGGTGGTCACGTCCACTTCCACTTCGGACAGGAACACGCCGTACATGTGCGCCTGCGAAGGGTCGCCCTGGCCGGTGTTCGGGTCCAGCGGAACGCCCGTGCCGGTGGTGTCGAACACGCCGCGGTAACGGGTGGGAATGCCTTCGGCCTTCATTTCGGCATAGGTGCGGTAGGTGCCGTCGGGCTTGCGCATGGCGTCCATCAGCTGCTTGGCGCCGTTGATTGTGGCGTTGCCCGCCATGTAGTGCGAGCGCGAGGCGGCCGCGATGCCGGTGTTCGGGCACTTGTGGCTGTCGTTCATCAGCAGGTGGATCTGCTCGGGCTTGATGCCCAGCGGCTTCAGGGCTTCGTGCGTGAGGGCCAACGTGCCGATGTCGCCGCCCTGGCCCTGGTCTTCCCATGTGTTGTAGTGGGTGATGGTGCCGTCGGGGTTCAGTTCCAGGTCGATTTCCGCATGGTCGAAAGCGCCCAGGGTCACGGTGAAGCCGCCGCAGCAAACGCCCACGCCGCGCTTCTTTGTTTCCGTGCTGTTTTCCCTGGCGCTTTTCTTCATTTCTTCATAATAGGGCCTGGACATGTCCATCAACTTTTCCATGGGGAATTCTTTGTACGGATAGTTGTTGATGGTCTTGGCGCCGGGCCGGGCGATATTCTTGTAGCGGAACTCAAACGGGTCCATGTTCATCTTCTCGGCCAGCATGTCCACCAGCGCTTCCGAGCAGGTGTAAGCCTGGCACGAACCGAAGCCCCGGTAGGAGGCGCCGTGGTTGTGGTTGGTGGTGGCCACGCGGCCCAGGCCGGTCACGTTCGGGATGTCGTACGGCCAGCCCATGAAGCGCATCACCTTGTCGAGGTTTTCCTGCGCGATTTCCGTGTAGCTGCCCTGGTCCATGCCGATATCGAATTCCATGGCCGTGATCTTGCCGTCCTTGTCGCAGGCCAGGCGGCCGTTGGAGTGGGACGGGCGGCGCTTGCCGCTGTAGTGCTGGAATTCTTCCCAGCTCATGGTCAGGGTCACGGGCTTGTCCACGGCCATGGCCGCGGCCGCCACCAGGGCGAAGCTGCTGCCCGTGGCGGCCCAGCCGAAGCTGGCGCCGGTGGGGTTTTCGATCATGCGGATTTTTTCAAAGGGCAGGCCAATGCCGGCCGCCATGCCGTGCCGCTGCCATTCAATGGACTGCGTCTTGCAATGGATGCACAGGTTGCCTTCAGTGTCCCAGTACGCCTGGATAATGTCGCCTTCCACGCTCAGGTGCGGCTCGCGCTGCGAATAGAAGCTGCCGGCCACCGAGCAGTGCGATTCGTCGATCACCTCGTTCGCCATTCGCCCCTTCATGAGCGGCTGGTGCAGGAAGGTGTTTTCCGAGGCGTCGTGGATGCGTATGGCGCCGGGCGCCACGGCGTCCAGGAAGTTCAGGTATTCGGGCAGGGGTTCGAGGTCCACGGTCACGGCCTTGGCCGCCGCGCGGGCCTGCTCCTCGGTGGCGGCGGCCACCACGGCCACCACGTCGCCGTAGCGGAAGAACTTCTCGTCCGCGATGATCTGCCGTACAAAGCCGTCCAAGGAGGAGCGCGGGTGCTGGAGGGGCACCATCAGGCGGTTCGAGCCCTTCACGTCCTTGGCCGTGATCACCTTGGCCACGCCGGGCATGGCCGATGCCTTGGAAATATCAATGGAGCGGATTTTGGCGTGCGAGGAAAGCCTCGGCTGCACCATGGCCAGGTGCAGGATGTCCGGCGGCAGTTTCAGCTTGATGTCGTCACCGTAGTCGCACAGCCCCGTCACCTTGGACAGGGCGGCCGGACGCGGATAACGGGTGCCGTAGATGGTCTTGTCATCGCCTTTGTAGGTGATGTCGGACATGGTCTTTTCCCCGCGCATGACGGCGGCGGCGGCCATCACCGAGTCCACCAGGGGCTTGTAGCCCGTGCAGCGGCAAATGTTGCGGTGTTTTTGGAACCATGCGCGCACCTCGGTGCGCGTGGGTTTTTTGTTTTGGTCCAGCAAGCCCTTGGCCGACATTATGAAACCTGGCGAACAGAATCCGCACTGCACGCCGCCGTAGGTGATCCAGGCTTGCTGCAAGGGGTGGAGATTGTTCGCCGTGCCCAGACCCTCGATGGTTTCGATGACGCTGAGTTCCGGGACGTTCTTGATTTTCCGGTTACAGGACCGCACCACCTGGCCATCGACCAGCACCGAGCAGGCCCCGCACTGCCCGGCATTGCAGCCGACCTTGGTGCCGGTCATGCCCAGCCGGCGGATGACATCCGCGAGCGAATCCTTTTCCGGATCGCAGATGACCATGCGCTTCACGCCGTTGATCACCAGAAACAAACGACTTAATTGCATGCAAATGCTCCTTTCTCTGTAAAAAGTGAGGCTCTTTGACTGACTAACGGTTGACCATAGCATAAGGAAGCGCAAACATCAATTCCGTGCGAAGGGGGCGGTCTTCTTCCGCGATTCTGCCCCAGGGGGGCCGTTTTGCGAAGGTCGGGCACAAAAGGGCGCGCTCCCTCCGCGAAACGGTCCCCGGTCCTGTTTCGCGAAAAAATATCCCCTCCCCTTTATTGTTGTTGCGCGGGAAAGGCGTAAAGACACTACTCCCCTTCGCGGGGGGAGCGCGTCAAATACGATTAAACTCTCTTTTACCTCAACCCGCCGCGCGGAGCGCGGAATGGCGTGTCGTGGGGAAAAATTCCCAGCGCTGCCGATCGGTTCCCCTTTTGAGGCAGGGGGCAACCGCCCTACGGCCTGGCCAGCGCCTCCGCGCTGACGATGCGCCCCCCCGCCAGGCGGGCCACATGCGTGATGCACCCAGGCAAGTCCGTCTCGTGGTGGCTGACCATGACCAACTGCGTGCCGCGCGCGGCAATTTCCTCCAGCAGGCGCAGCATGTGGCGGCGGGTGGCCTCGTCCAGACCGGAGAACGGTTCGTCCAGCAGAAGCAGATAGGGCGCGCCGACCAGAGCGCGCGCCAGCAATAACCGGCGCAACTCGCCGGTGGAGAGGTCGCGGATCGGCTTGGTTTCCAGGCTGTCCGCCGTATCCGGCTCCGCGGGCGCGCCAGCCGGAGCCGGCTTAACCGTGCCGGCGGCTCCCGCTCCAGCGGCCACCCCCCCGCTGACCAGGCGAATGCTCGCTCTGGCCTCGTCGATCTCCGCCGGCGAATAATCGCGGTAGGTGCCTATGCTGGCCTCAAAGCCGGACAGCACCAGGGCCAGGCCCGGCAAATTATAGGCGTAGTTGGCCTGCAGGGCGTCTGAAAGCAGGCGCACGCCTTTGCGCAGGGTTTCCTGGTCCCGCACGGGCAGGCCGGTCGGATCGTAGCGGAGCACGGACCCGCCGACGGCCGGGTGTTCCTCGCCGGCGGCCAGGCGGAGCAGGGTGGACTTGCCGGCGCCGTTTTCGCCGAGCACAGCCCAGTGTTCGCCCGGGCGGATGGTCCAGGTGATGTCGTGCAGCACGGCCTTGCGGTCAAGGTAGACGGTGGCGTCGCGGATATCGAGCAAGGGCGGCGCTTGGGGCTGTTCCGCCCGAACCTGGCCGGGAACGATGCTCGTGCCGCTCTCCCTGACGTTGTTTTGGCGTTGCGGGCCGTTATAGACGATGCGGCCCTTTTCCAGGGCCACCTCGCGCCGGATGCCGCCGGGCAGGATATTGCTGCGGTGCGTGGCCAGAACCAGGGTGCATTGCGCGGTCAGCATTTCCAGAATGCCCATGGCGCGGCGGCGGGCCTGGCTGTCCAGGGCGTTGGTGAATTCGTCGAGCAGCAGCACCTCCGGTTTGCGCATGCAGGCACGGGCCAACAGCAGGATGCTCAGCTGCCCTTGCGAGAGGCGGGCCAGCGCGTGCCCGAGCAGGGGCTCGATGTCGAAGAGGCGGGCCATGCGCTCCACCTGGGCTCGTTCGGTTTCCGTGCCCTCGGTGTAGACCAGCGGCGTATCGGAAAGGCCGGTGAGCAGCACTTCCTGGCCGGTAATTTCCCAGGCGCTACGGCTGTATTGCTCCATTTGGCGGGCGGAGATCAGGGCGGTCATGGCCCGGCCGGACAGGGGCGAACTGTTCATCCCCGCCGGCGTCCTCCAGGCGACGCCGCCGCGCGACGGGTAGACCTCGCCGCGTAAAAGGCGCATCAGTGTGGATTTTCCCGCGCCGTTTTCGCCGGAAAATACGGTGTGTTCTTTTTCGCGAATTGTCAGATCAATGGCGGAAAGAGCCGCCTGGCCATGGAACAG
>JAVBVM010000059.1:0-3320 GCA_031554295.1 Desulfovibrionaceae bacterium
TTGATCAAAATGGCGGATATAACCTCGATCTCCTTCGCGGTGATGGTGTTCAAGGAAACCTTCTCAGGCGTGGAAAATGGCGACGTGATCTACTGCGACCCGCCCTTCACCCCGCTTTCTGAAACCGACAATTTCACCGCCTACACCGCCGGCAGCTTCGGCCCGGAGGAGCAGCGGGCGCTCTCCGCCTGCGCGGTCGAGGCCGGCCGGGAGGGGAAGCCGGTGGTTCTGAGCAACCACAATACTGAATTCACCCGCGCGCTGTATGGCCCCCACGCCAGCCGCATCGAATTTTTCGACGTCAGGCGCTTTATCAGCTGCGACGGCGCGAACCGGGCGAACGCCCAGGAACTGCTGGCGGTCTATGGGCATGAAGCGGAATCAGGGCGCCCGGACCGATAAAACGGCCGGGCCGCTGGAATCCACGGCGGAAAACGCCCGCGGGCGGGGCCTGACGAAAAAAAGACATCCGCGTCTTTAGCCTGACGGACGTTTCGATCCGGGCCAACGCCGCGCCCCGGCAATCGTTCGGCTGGCCTGCGGGCCGCCGGACGGCCATTGGCCCCTCGGCCGGCCGAGGCGTTCTTTTACCGCCCGCCGCCGGTGATCAGAACGGTCTGCCCGTCGACGACCACGGCGTGGACAACGCGCTTGCTCTGGAGGTTCCTGACCGGGATGGTTTCGCCGACCCCGCCGTCGCTCATGGCCTCGGCCTTGGCGGTCAGGGTGACGGAGTTGGATTCGTAGCGCAGGGTGACGACAGCCCCTTTGCGCACCAGCGGCAGGGGGGCGATATCGGCCTGGTGGATCGGCTGTTCCGTGCCCACGGGCCGGACAATCATCCAGGGGCCGCCCGAGCCGTCCCAGAGCGGGCCGCTGATGTAGGCGAGGTTTTTGCGCACGGTGGTCACGGCGGCGGCGTCCAGGGTTTCGCCCCGGTTCAGGGGGCGGGCGGCGCAGAAGACCTGGGCCCAGACGTCGACCATGACCGAACCGTTGAAGCGGCGGATGGAGGTGTTCCCGTCCACGACGTTGAAGCGCAGGTTGTTGCGGCCGGGTTCGGCGCTGGTGTTTTCCAGGGTGAGCTTCTGGCCCGGGTGGGCGAGAAAGACATAGGGGGGCAGGCGGAAGTCCTGCAAATTCACTTCGCCGGGCAGGGCGGAAAAGGCGTTGGCCATTTCCTGGATTACCTTCCGCTTCAATTCGGCCTCGCTCACCACCGCGCCGCCGCGCTGCACGGCCAGGTTGCCGGGGTAGATGCACAAATCCTCATACCGTCCCAGGGCTTGCCTGAGCAGGGGCTGGAGCTTGGCCTTGGCCACGCTCATGGGCCGGCCCAGTTCGGCCGGCGCGGGCATGACAGCGGTATTTGCCAGCGTGGCCCAGATATCGGCCGGCGCCTGGCCTTCGGCGTCGGCGATTTCTCCCAGCAGGACCTGAGCGGAACCGACCACGGCCGCGTCGCGGATGCGTATCCGCCAGCCGGCGTCGGCGGCCTGGGCGGGCATGCCGCCGCAGACAAGGGCGAGCGCGCACAGGCAGGCCGCGAGCAGCGCGGCCGGAAGGGGCAAAGGCAAAAAGCGCGTACGGGCGATGACCATGTGAACTCCCAACTGAAAAAAGGGGGGGAAAGGAGCGCGCCGGGCGATCCTTTCCCCCTATGCTACGCTGGTATCAGCCTCTCTTCAACTGCACGGCCGTCTGGAGCATGGAGTCGGAGGTCTGAATGGCTTTGGAGTTGGCTTCATAGGCGCGCTGGCCCACGATCATGTTGACCATTTCATCCACCACCTCGACGTTGCTCATTTCCAGGAAGCCCTGGGCGATGGTGCCGGTGTTTTCCTCGCCGGGCACGCCTTCAATCGGGTCGCCCGAGGCTTCGGAGGGGTAGTAGAGGTTGCGGCCGCGCGCTTCAAGGCCGGCCGGATTGATGAAGGTGTACAGCGGGATGTCGCCCGAGGCCAGCTCCTCGCTGTTGCCGCCGATGGCCGTGATATGGCCGTTTTCCGTGACCACGATGTATTTCGTGTCCACGGGCACGGTGAATTCGGGCTGGAGGATATAGCCGTTGGCGGTCATGATCGTGCCGTCCTGGTTCAGCTTGAAGGCGCCGGCCCGGGTATAGGCTTCTTCGCCGTTCACATCCACCAGGAAAAAGCCGTCGCCTTCAATGGCCAGGTCCAGCGGGTTGCCGGAGTTCTGGTAGTCGCCCTGGGTGAAGAATTTGTGCACCGTATTGGGGCGCACGCCCATGCCGACCTGGATGCCGACCGGCAGGCGGTTGTCGCCCTCGGTCACGGAGCCGGCAATGCGCGAGTTCTGGTACATCAGGTCCTCGAACTCGGCGCGGCTTTTTTTGAAGCCGGTGGTGTTGACGTTGGCCAGGTTGTGCGCCACCACGTCGATATTCATCTGCTGGGCGATCATGCCGGTCGCCGCTGTCCACAATGAACGCATCATAATGAGTTCTCCTTATCGTTCCCGGATATCGGGGACGTTCCCATCCAATCGTTTTACACCCGGCCCTTGCCGACCTTGCTGATGGCCTCGCGGTCCACCGCGTCCGAGGTCTGCATGACCTTCTGGTAGGCTTCAAATTGCCGTTGGGTTTCAATCATGTTCACCATTTCCGTCACCACTTCGACGTTGGCCTTCTCCAGATAGCCCTGGTAGACCAGCATGCCTTCGGTCAGCTGTTCCTCGACGGCGGCGCTGCCGTCCTTGATGCGGTACATATTGCCGCCGACCTTTTCCAGGGCGTTCAAATCATTGACGCCCACCACGGCCAGTTGGGCGATCTCGTTGTTGTCGACGAAAACGCGGCCGTCAAAGGAAATATTGATGTCGCGCCCTTCCGGCAAGGTGATTTCCCCGCCGGTCGCGTTCAGAATGGGCTGGCCCATGGCGTTCACCAGGGTGCCGTCGCCGGCTTTTATGAAATGCCCGTTGCGCGTCAGGTGATCGCCCGAATCGGTGCGCACCTTGAAAAAACCTTCCGTGGTCAGGGCGGCGTCAAGCGAGTCGCCGGTGTGGACCATGCCGCCCTGGCTGAAGTCGGTCTGCGAGGTGGCGATGCGCGAGCGCGCCATGATCATGGGGTCGGGGAACATTTTGTCCGAGCGGATGGACTGCGTGGGCTCCATGATCACGTCGTGCGCGTAAAAACTCATGGTGTCGGCAAAGGCCAGCACCTCGCGCTTGTAGCCCGTGGTGTTCACATTCGCCAAATTGTTGGCGATGCTGTTCATCCGGTGCTCGTTGGTCAGCGCGCCGAACAGGCCGCTGTACATACTCTCTTGCATGGAACCTCCTTCGCGGGT
>JAVBVM010000009.1:0-3654 GCA_031554295.1 Desulfovibrionaceae bacterium
CCCCGCCCGGCTGGGTACCCCGAAACAATGACACTGCATCGTCGCTTGCCAACCAAATTTCTGTTCCATTGCGCGTCCGCCGTTTGTCGGAGCTTGGCGCTGCTTTCCCTGTGCTTGGCTCTGACCGCGCCCGCGCGGGCAGCCGAACCAGTCGAGGTGCTCGGCATCTGGGATGATCCGGCGGTCAGGGCCGAGCCCTTCACCCACTTCCCCTATGCGGACTCCGGCGCGCCCAAAGGCGGAACGTTGCGGCGCGCTGCCGTCGGTTCGTTCGACAACTACAACCCCTTCAGCCCGCGCGGCCTGACGCCGGCCTTGCTTGGCTACACCTACGAAACACTGGGCGAACAGGATGACGGACCGGATTTCGCCATGCGCGGTTTGCTGGCCAAAAGCTTTGAACTGGCGCCGGATCGCTCCAGCCTGATTGTGCGCCTCCGCCCGGAAGCACGCTTTCATGACGGCCGGCTGGTGACGGCGCGCGATGTGGAGTTCAGCTTCAAGGCCCTGGTGGCCGACGCCTCGCCCCATTACCGCAGCTATTACGCCCAGGTTGTTTCCGTACTGGCCCTGGACGAGCAAACCGTCAAGTTCACCTTTGCCGAAGCGAATAACCGGGAACTGCCGCTTATTGTCTGCCAAATTCCGGTACTGCCCGCCCATTGGTGGGAGGGGAAAAAACTGGGCGACCCACAGGAAGTCCCTTTTCCCGGCAGCGGCCCCTATCGCCTGCTTGAGGCGAAGAATGGCACCTCCGTGGTCTATGAGCGCGTTCCCGACTGGTGGGGGGCGGACCTGCCCCTGAACCGGGGCCGCTACAATTTTGACCGCATCCGCGTGGATTACTACCGCGACACGGCCGTGGCGCGTGAAGCCTTTTTCGCGGGCGAGGTGGACATTTTCGTTGAAAACACCATCAAAGACTGGGTGAACGGCTATGCCGTGCCGCCGGTGAAAGATGGCCGCATCATTCGCCGCGTCATTCCGCAGAAGGGCACGCTGGGCATGTACGGCATATGGATGAACACGCGCAAGCAAACCCTTGCCGACATAAACACCCGGCGCGCCCTGATCCGGCTGTTCGACTTTGAGTGGACGAATACCGCTCTGTTCTACGGCGAATATTCGCGCTGCGACAGTTTTTTCACCAGTTCGGACAACAGCGCCCCCAAACTGCCGGGTAGCGCCGAATTGGCCCTACTGGAACCTTTCAGGCCGCGTCTGGTCCCTGAAATTTTTGGGCCGCTGCCCGAACTGCCGGTGAATGACGGCTCGGGCAATATCCGCCCGCGCCTGCGCGAGGCCATTACCCTGCTGGAACAGGCCGGTTGGTCTCTGCGCGATGGCCGTATGCGCAACGCTTCCGGCGCGTCGCTCAAATTGGGGCTGCTGCTGGTCTCGCCCAGTTTGCAGCGCACTATCATGCCCTTCCGCAAAAACCTCGAACAGGTGGGCATTGAGCTGGAAATCCAGCTTGTGGATCAAACCCAGTATGTCAACCGGGTGCAGGCATTTGACTATGACCTCGTTCTGCTCATGGCCCGGCAGTCCGACAATCCGGGCAATGAGCAACGCGATTATTGGGGTTCGGCGGCGGCCCGCCAGCCCGGTTCCCGCAATTACGCCGGCGTGAGCGACCCGGTGGTGGACGAAGTGGTGGAACTGCTCATTGCCGCTGAATCCAAAGCCGAGCAGCGCGCCGCCGCGCACGCCCTGGATCGACTGCTCCAGCACGGCGCCTATGTGATCAACGGCTGGTATTCGCAAGACGCCCGCCTCGCATGGTGGACGGGGCGCATCACCCCGCCGGGGCAGGCGCCCGAATGGCTGTTTCCAGACGACGGCGTGGATTTTAACACCTGGCACATGCCACACGGCAGCGCGCCGGGTAAAAAGCCTTAGCAGCCATGATCAAGTATTTTACCCACCGGTTGATCCTGATCATCCCAACGCTTTTGGGCATTTTCACGATCAACTTCTTCCTGGTGCAAATGGCTCCTGGCGGCCCGGTGGAGCAGTTTATCGCCCGCCTGGAGGGCGGCGGCGACGCCTTTATGGAGCGCGTCGGCACCAGTACGAGCGACGGAGGCGTTGCCCTGCCGGCGGGGGAAAAGGAAACGGGCTACGTGGGCAGCCGGGGGCTGACGCCCGAGGTGGTGGAATCGATTCGCGCGCTCTATGGCTATGACAAGCCGATTTTTACCCGCTATGCGACCATATTGCTGGATTTCCTGCGCTTGGATTTCGGCGACAGCCTGTTCAAGGCAGGCAGCGTGTTTGATCTGCTGGCCGAGGCTCTGCCGGTTTCCATCACCCTGGGGGTGTGGAGCACCCTGATTATCTATTTTATTTCCATCCCCTTGGGCATTGCACGGGCGCGCAGGCGCGGCGGTTCTTTTGACGCGGGCACGGGCCTGGCGGTGGTGGCGGCCAGCGCCATTCCAGGCTTTCTGTTCGCGGTGCTGCTGATTGTGCTGTTTGCCGGCGGCTCGTATTTCAAAATTTTTCCGCTGCGCGGCCTGCATTCTCTTGATTACAATCTGTTGCCTTTTGCCGAACAGGTGCTTGATTATCTGCACCACATTGTTCTGCCCGTGCTGGCCATGTCCATTGGCGGCTTTGCCGGGCTGACCCTGCTGACGCGCAATTCCTTTCTGGACGAGCTGTCGAAGCAATATGTGGAAACGGCCCGGGCCAAGGGCCTGACCGAACGGGCCGTGCTGTACGGACATGTGTTTCGCAACGCCATGCTGATTATTATTGCCGGGCTGCCTTCCACCTTTGTGCGCATGTTTTTTGCCGGCTCGCTGCTCATTGAAACCATCTTTTCCCTGAACGGCCTGGGCCTGCTCGGTTTTGAGGCGGCCATGCAGCGCGATTATCCGGTCATGTTCGCCACCTTGTATATTTTTACGCTCATTGGCCTCATCTGCTCGGTAATTGGCGACATTACCTATACCCTGGTGGATCCGCGCATTGATTTTTCCAGCCGGAGGCGGACATGAGCAAGCACAGCCTGGCCGCGCGGCGCTGGCGCGCTTTTAAGGCCAACCGCCGGGCCCACGCCGCCCTGTGGATTCTGGGCATTGTCTTTGCGCTCAGCCTGTGCGCGGAATTCATCGCCAATGACCGGCCGTTGCTGCTGAAATATGGCGACTCCTACTATTTCCCGGCTTTTGAAAGCGTCAGCGAACGCGACCTGGGCGGCGAACTGCCGGTGCTGGCCGACTTTCAGGATCCATGGACACTGACGGCCATTGAGGAAAACGGCTGGGCTCTGTGGTCGCCCGTGCGCTATTCTTACAACACCATCGTCTATATGCCGGGCGTCAGTTTTCCCACACCGCCCGGCCACGGCAACATTCTGGGCACGGACGACAACGGCCGCGACATTTTCGCGCGCCTGCTTTACGGGTTCCGGCTTTCCGTGCTGTTCGGCCTGGCCCTGACGCTGTGCGGCAGCGTGGTGGGCATTCTTGCCGGGCTGTTCCAGGGCTACCACGGTGGCCTGGGCGATTTGCTTTTCCAGCGTCTCATGGAAATTTGGGGCGGCATCCCCGTGCTCTATTTGCTGATCATCCTTTCCAGTATGATGAGCATGACCTTCTGGCTCCTGCTCGGCATCATGCTGCTGTTCAGCTGGATGGGTCTGGT
>JAVBVM010000133.1:0-19296 GCA_031554295.1 Desulfovibrionaceae bacterium
GCGGGCGCGCCCGCCTCTTCCGAGGCGGCCATGCACTGCGCGGTGTACCGCCGCATGCCCAAAATCGACGCGATCGCGCACACGCACCCGCCGCATCTGCTGGCGCTCGGGCAGCGAAACATGGGATCGCCCGCGCCGGAACCGGGCGCGCCGGGTTCGCTCTTCCAGCCGCATGCCAACGAACTGTTCGAGCGCGGCCAAATGTTGCGAAATCTGGGCTGGGTCAGGGATTTCCCTCCGGGAAGCCAGGAACTCGCCAATGCCGTAGCCGAAGCGGCCCGGCGCTACTCGGCGATCTGGATGCACCGTCACGGTCTGGTCTGCTGCGGCGGCAACCCGGCCCTGGCCCTGGCCCTGGCCGAGGAACTGAACCATCTGGCGGAAATTGAATTATTGCAGTCATAGCAATATGCTGGTACTATTGATCATTCTTCCATCCGAATCTTCATGAGGTGAACTATGCGGCTAATCGTGGGAATTTCCGGAGCCAGCGGGGTAATCATGGGCTATGCGCTGCTGCGTGAACTCAAGCAGCATCCGGACATTGAAACCCATCTGGTCATTTCCGAGGGCGCGACGCGAAATTTTGCCGAAGAAACGGACATCAGCCGGGCCGATGCGGAAATACTGGCCGACGTGGTTTATGACAACCAGAATATGGCGGCGAAAATCTCCAGCGGCTCGTTCGTCACGGACGGCATGGCGGTTGTGCCCTGCAGCATGCGCACGCTTTCCGGCATTGCCCACGGCTACGCGGAAAATCTGCTGATCCGGGCGGCGGACGTCTGCCTGAAGGAAGGGCGCAAAGTGGTGCTGGTGCCGCGTGAAATGCCCCTAAGCCCGTTGCACCTGCGCAATATGCAGTTGGCGGCCGAATACGGCTGCCGGATTGTGCCGCCCATGCTCACCTTCTACAACAACGCGCGGACCCTGGAAGAACAGGTGCATCACGTGCTCGGCAAGGTGCTCATGCAGTTCGGCCTGGAGCATAAACGGTTTGTGCCCTGGCGGGGCGCTTAGAGCGACCTTGCGGAAAAAAGGAGACGCCGTGGAAATGCGTGCGGGAACCGGCAAGCACTTGGTGGAGTTAAGAATTTGGGATACGGGAAACGGCCGGGTCGGCAGCTTGACTGGCGGCGAAGCGCCGCACGTGGGCGGCGTGGTGCTGGCCGTGCCGCGTCCGAGCCTGACCGGCCAGGGGGCAAGCTGCGATATATGGCTGATCCCCGTGCCCGGTCACCTGGACAACGACGTGGCCGCGCCTTTGGCGAAGGAGTTGTGCAAGCGCCTGGGCGTGCCGGTTTCGCTGACCTCCGGCATCCATGTCGACGACGCCACGCCTGAGGATATCGCCCTGATCAAAGCCAACTGCGAAGCGGTCAGCAAAGAACTTTTCGCCCGCCTGAACGGAAAAGCCGGCGACGCATAACGCTTCGCCGGCTTTTTTCAAAACATCCGAAGGCTGGATTCAACGCCCCTGTCAGGCATTGGCTTCCGCCGGCACGGCCCGCCGCGTCATCAGCATGGCGACAACCAATATTACGACGCCCACGGCAAACCCCACCCACTGGAACCAGGAATGCGGTATCAGCATGAGAACCCCGCTGCCCGCGAAAATAAGCCTGAGCGGCAACGGGAGCTTGGTCCGGAAATAGCCGGCGTTACCGATGCTCAGGAAGATAATGCCCACCAGCAGCGGCGCAATGGCCACGACGGTTTCCATAAGGGTCCCCTGCCCGACCAGGGACGGATCATAGCAGAAGGCGAACGGCACCACATAGGCCACCAAGGCCAGGCGCACAGCGCGGAAACCCGTGCCCATCATGGGCGAATCGGCAATGCCCGCCGCCACGAAAGCGGCGATGCAGACCGGCGGCGTCAAAAAGCTCATGGTCCCGAAATAGTTAAGGAACATATGCGCGGCAATGGGCTTTAAGCCCATGGAGACCATGGCCGGCGCGATCAGGGTGGCGGTCAAAATATAGGTGGCGGCAATGGGCATGCCCATGCCCAAGATGATTGAGGCGACGGCCGCCAGGCACAGAAGAATGAGCAGCGAACCGGCCGCCGCCTGGGTCAGAGCGAACGACAGGGAGGTGCCAAGATTGGTCATGCTCACCGCGCCGATCACCAGCGAGGCCACGCAGCAGGCGGCCATGGGCAGCATGGACTGGCGGCCCGTGTCCATCAGGCTCTTCCAAAGCATGGACGGAACTTTCCGTCGGTATTCCTTGCGGGCCAGCGCCACCAGGAAGATGGCGACCCCGGTGTACAGGGCGGCCCGGCCCGGCGACATGCGCTCGATGAACATCAGGTACAGCAGCACGGCGATGGGAATGAAGTGCGGCCATCCCTTGCGCAGCGTCGCAACGGCGGTAGGCAGAACGCTTTTGTCCAGCAGCTTGACGCCCTGGCTCCAGGCTTCCAGGTGTACCTGGATATACAGCGCGATATAGAACAAAAGCGCGGGAATCAACGCGGCGAAAGCCACCTGGTAATAAGGGATGCGCAGCATTTCCGCCATGATGAAGGCCGTTATGCCCATGACCGGGGGCAGGATCAGCCCGCCGGTCGAGGCGGTGGCCTCCACGGCCGCCGCGAAAGTCGGGGAAAACCCCGTGCGCTTCATCAGGGGGATGGTGATCATGCCGGTAATGGTCACGTTGGCGGCCGGGTTACCGGAAATGGATCCGAACAGGGCGCTGGCCACCACAGCGGTTTTGGCCGCCCCGCCCCGCTGGCGTCCGAACAGGCTCATGGCAATATCCGAAAAAAACTCGCCGCCGCCCGTAAGGAAAAGCGCGGTCCCGAAAAAGAGGAATCCGGTCAGCATGGTGGCCACAACGCCGACCGGCGTGCCCATCAGAGAACTGTAGTCGGCGTAAAAAGAGGAGAATAGAATGGCCCACGGCTCGCCCGAGGCCGTGAGCGGCTTGGGCGCCAAATAACAGAAGTGGGTATACAAAACGAAAAACAACCCAACTATGACGATAGGGATGCCGAGGAGGCGGCGAGCCGCCTCAAGCACCAGCAAAATGGCGAAAAAACCCGACACCACAAGGTGCGTGGGGGAATTGCTGATGTCAAAGTAGAAGTCCTCAAAAAACAACGACAGGCGCAGAAAGACCACAAACGAAATAACGGCCGGGATATAGTCGTACCAGGGGATCTTGCGGCTCGCGGCCGCGGGGAAGGCTTTGAAGCTCAAAAAGACCGACGGCAGGCCAACGGCGAGAAACATCGCCAGATACTGTTCCGGGTAAGGGCTCCAGTTAAAAATGCGCAAAGGAAGATCAAGAATATACACCGCGAAGAGTATGGGGAGCAGGGCAAACCAGACACGCGTGAACGCCCCCTCGAAACCGAAAAGCCGCCTGAGCTTCTTGCCGCCGGTTTCGCTTGCCTTATCCTGAATATCCGCCGCTTTCCCGGTCTTAGTCATGCAACTATCCTTTGGGGTGCACCCCGGCTACGGCGCCCGGAGGGCACCTTTGACATTTGTTGCAAGTGTCCAGCGCGCCCGCCGGATATCCCAGCTTGGCCGCGGTAAACGCAAGGCGTTTTCGGTCAGGAATCGGCACGTAGGCTTGCCGCATGGAGCTATCAGAAATCACACAAGATCCGCTTATAAAATTTTTTCATAGTAAAGGGAATTTTGTCAAGATGTTTAGTCGAAGTTCATTTTATTATTTATCATCTTGCACTCTCAACCATTTGTATTTAAAAAAATTCCATATGATAAAAATATTGAGCGCCATCGGTTCGCCTCTCGTCAAAGCTCAGGACGAATCCGCGAAATCCGCTCTGCTCCACGTTCTGGAGTGCGGCCGGACAGTGAACGGAGCTATTCATGCCGAAGTCGGACGGCCGCAATGCGGCATAGCCTGTGAAATTTCATGGACAGGAGAGAGAGGATGTCCATACAGCAATGCTACTATTCTACAATAAAGAGTATATGGAAAAAATTTCTCTGTAATAAACAAACAAAAGAAGATATTACTAATTTAAATATTGATATTTACAAGTCATGGGTGCGATCAAGAAAAAACAATATAGACCCATATAAAATAAAATCTGAAACGCTTTCTCGTGACTTAATAGAGAAAAGAGTAGTTGATAATTACCTGCTCATTTCCATAGCCCACTCGTACATGTCGAAGCTCTACTCATTTGTTGAAGGGGAGCACTTCACCGTTGTTGTCTCCGACAGCGAAGGGTACGTTCTGGACTTGGTCGGCGGCACCAGCGAAGTCATGCATGAGAGCAAGTCCTACACGCACCTGAAAATCGGGGTGAACAGGAGTGAGGCGTATGCGGGAACAAACGGCCTGGGCACCTGCCTGTTTCTGGACAAGCCAATGCAAATCTGCGGCCCTGAGCACTACCTGGAAGCGCACCATGATTACACGTCGTCAGCCGCGCCGATCCATGACCCGGAAGGGACGCTGATCGGCTGCCTGAACATGGTCGGCCCCCGGGACGCGCACTACAAGCATACCCTGGGGATGGTGGTGGCCGCTGTTGACGGCATAGAAAAGGAAATAAAGCTGCGCAACGCCTACGACGAAATTTTCTTCTCGAACAGCCAGTTGAAAAGCACGCTGCAATCCATTTCTTCCGGCCTGATTCTGATTGACCCGCAGGGCATGATCGTCCAGTACAACAACAACGCCGCGAAACTCTTGAAACAGCCGCCAAACGCGCTGATTGAGGCGTCGCTGACGGAAATCATGAAGCTGGACCCCCCCGCTCTTGACCTCCTGACTATCAACGAAAATTTCTATAACCGGGAAGTTAGCGTTTCCATAGGAAAAAACGAGTCCATCTACCTTTCCCTGACCGCCTCCATCATGGAGGGCAAAGACGGGAACAAGGCCGGCACTGTGCTGCTCTTTGATTCGGCCCGGCATATCAACAAAATAGTCAACCAGCGCAGCGGCTTCACGGCCCGCTATACCTTTGACTCGATCATCGGCAGTTCGAAGCAGCTTTCCGATGTGAAAAACATGGGCAACATCGCCGCGCAGGGCGAATCCAACGTTTTGCTGCTGGGGGAAAGCGGCACGGGCAAAGAACTGGTGGCCCAGGCCATCCATAATGCCAGCCGGCGCGCCTCCGGGCCGTTCATTGCCATCAACTGCGGCTCGCTCCCCAAGGGCCTGATTGAAAGTGAACTGTTCGGCTATGAGGGGGGCGCGTTCACCGGGGCCTCCAGAGAAGGCAGGCCCGGCAAATTCGAGCTGGCCGACCAGGGCACGATTTTCCTGGACGAAATCGGCGACATGCCGCTGGACCTTCAGGCGTCGCTCCTGCGCGTCCTGCAATTAAAGGAAATCACCCGTATCGGCGGAAAACGGACCAAGCCGGTCAACGTGCGCATCATCGCCGCCACCAACCGGAACCTGGAGGAAAGCATCCTTGACAACAGCTTTCGGGCCGACCTCTATTACCGGCTGAACGTGTTCCCGATCAATGTACCGGCCTTGCGCGAACGCAAATCCGACCTACGCGAGCTGATCAACTACTTCATCATTGAGTGCAACGCGGCTACGGGCGGCAATATTTCCTCCATTTCCGAGGATGCCTTCCGCCTGCTCATGGAATACGACTGGCCGGGCAATATCCGGGAATTGCAAAACACCATTGAGCGAGGGGCCAATATTGCCCGCTCCGGCGTGATCACCATGTCCGATCTCCCGAACTCCCTGATTTGGCGCTCGCTCAGCGCCGCGCCGGGCAATAAGGCCCCGTTCGCGCCGACGCCCGCGGAAAACTCGTTGTCCGCCACTTCGGAGAAAGTTGCATCCACCGCCGGCATAAGGGAAACTGAAAAAGAAATGATTATCCAGGCCATGAACAAAGCCGGCGGCAATGTCTCCCGCGCCGCGCAGATATTGGGCATCGGCCGAAAGTCGCTGTATTGCAAGCTGAATGCCCATGCCATAGAAATTTCGCGGTTCCGCGCGGTGTAGTTCTTCCATCGCCATAAAAAAACGCCCGGAACGGCCGTAACCGCCCCGGGCGCACTGTCGGCATTCAAAGAAATCAGCGAGTTTCCGCCTTCAGCGCCAGTTTGCTCTTCAGCAGTAAGCAAAGCACGCCGTAAATGATGACGCTTATCCCGGCCGCCTGAAAAAGCGCCCGGTAATTGTCATTCGCGCCGATGAAGATATTGTAGAGCTCCATCACAAAGGGCGAGAGGAAGAAGCCCAGGTGGATGCAACTGTTCAGCACTCCATAAGCCATATCCTTCTGTTCCGCCGGAACTCTCACCGCTGTCAGGTTCAGCAGGTACGGAGTGATGACGCCGCTACCCAAGCTGAGCACCAGCGTGCCGGCCGAGAGAAGCATCCATTCGGTCGAGGCGGCGCACATGAAAAAGCCCGCCCCGAAGACCAGACCCGCCAGCAGCAGCGTGCTGCCCTTGAACATCCGGTGCACTTCAGGGAAAAAGATGCCGATAATCGCTTCGCCCAAGGCCGGCGCGGCCATAACCACTGCAATCTGCACGGGCAGAACGTTCTGCAGGTTGCCCATCATGAACAGCGACAGGTTGAAGATGCTGAAACCAAAGAAGCACCACTTCACCAGCATCAGGAAGGACATACCCCAAACCAGCAGCGGCAGACGCTTCTTGGTGCCGCCGTGTCCGGCGCGCGTGTCGGCGCCGGCCACCGGCGGGGAGGAGGGCGTGGCCAGGGCGATCAGGAAGATCACTAAAACCAGAATAAACAGCAGGAAGCAATAGCGCCAACCGAAGCCCAGAACCGCGGCGGTCAGGAAGTTGGCTATAACGTTCATCACGTTGGCGAAGGCCGGGGCCAGACCCAAAAGGCGCTCCCTCGCCCGGCCGTCAAAATGCTCGACAATGATCGCGCTGGTCAGCGGCATGATCAGGCCGGCGCCGCAACCGGTCAGGAAGCGCAGCACGATGATAAGCTCGAGTGAACTGGCGAAGAAAGGCAA
Organism: Desulfovibrionaceae bacterium; assembly: GCA_031554295.1. Classification (GTDB taxonomy): domain Bacteria; phylum Desulfobacterota; class Desulfovibrionia; order Desulfovibrionales; family Desulfovibrionaceae; genus JAVBVM01. Next base: position 6,967 of record JAVBVM010000133.1, read on the forward strand.
AACCCCCGTAATGGCGTACAAGAGAAGGCCGATCAGCACGAGCTTCCTTTTGTCCATGAAGGTGGCCAGCTTGCCCGAAATAATGCTGAAAATTACCGAGGAGATAAAAGGCATGGTCTGGACCAGCTTAATGGAAAGCGGGGCCGCGTCCGGAAAGGTTTGAGGCAAATAGCCGAGGATCGGGCCGACCGCGGAGGATTCGAACAGCCAGGCGAACGGAACGATCATGACAGCGATCGTCTGCATCAAGGTCAGTTGTTTCTTGCTCATTAACGTGGTCATTTTGTCTCCAAATGCTGTCGTTTATTAAGCCAGCGGAAAACGCGCGTTTTTCATTTCCCTTCAGTCCATCTGTCACATCTTGGCAAAATGCCGGCGCGCGATATGGGAAGCGGTTTTCCGGAAGGCATTCCCTGTGAAGGCAAAGCCGGCACACCGCAATATGCGGCGTCATTTTTATGTTGAATTCTCCCCCGCAGCGCAACGCCGCATGGAAAAAAGACCTCAAGACAGTATTTGTACGGTTTGGCAATAAGAATTCTTTTATTGCCGCATAACGCCCAAAGGACTGTCAATGAAAAAAACACTCTCACGCTATTTTTCTGTTCGACGTTTTCCCCCGACCAAGGCTGCATGTTCATATCCGCTTTGAAATTTGCAAATAAATCCATTACACTTCAATTCCATTCACTTACCTCCTTAATAAATTAATATCAAAAAACAGCACACCAAAAATTCTATATTTTTTTTCAATTGTATTTTCACATAACAATTGAAAAATATAAATTTCAAATTTCAATAATAATAGTTAAGTTAGCAAATTAAAAAACTTTCCGCTATTATTTTTTATTTTTTATACAAATGAAAAATAAAATAGTTATCTATAAACCAATTATCCGACAAAACACTGTTTTTTAAGTTCATATAATTAAACAATTTGCGTCAAAAAAATTTTATCGAAAAAATATTTGTATTTTTTACATAATACGCATTCATTGTTTGGATAAATTTTACAAAAAGAAGGTCTTCGTGCATTAACTTTTTTAATTTTACCTTTGAATATATGGGGCGCAGTGGCCTGATAGGATCAATTTTGTTCCAATTCGACCATAAAAAACACAGTACTGTTCCTACTATAATACCCGTACGGCGATGAACCTGTGCATATAAAAAAACATCATCATCCGCGGCTGCGGTAAAACGGCGAAAAGCAACGGCTGCGCGAAATAGCGCAGCCGTTGCTTTTCGCCGATGCTGACGCGACGAATCATATGAAACAAAACAAATCCCGCATGGTGTATGGTTCATCAAGCTGTATCCGGACATAAGACGCTCTCACTCCACTTTTAAAGCGGGGGGAGGTTCGTGAGAAACCCGCCCCCCGACAAATAGCGCGATAAAGGCGATTAGTTTCTTATGACCATGCGGGCCGGGGCGAAGCACACGATCATGCGCAGCACCTCCGAGCCGGTATTGTGCATTTCGTGAGAAACGCCCTTGGGGATGTAAAGCGCGGTGCCGGGCTCAATGACCATTTTCTAGCCGTCACAGACGGTATAGCCCTTACCGCTGAGGAAGTAGTAAATATGATCGGAATCCTGATGCACGTCGGCTTCCGCACGGCCGCCGGGCATGCATTCGGAGATCAGGAACTCAATGGTGTCAGAGCCACCCGCCTTCGGGTTGACCACCGGAATGGCGTAGAAGTCGAAGCGCTTCGGCGGCACCACGGACTTGCAGTCGAACACGCTGCGCACTAACGGTTCGGTCTGGTTGAAATCCACCCCGGTCAACGTGACGGCGAAACGCAGGGTTCAATGCCGGTGGAATACATTTCATGTTCACAGTTGCCGGGAATCCACATCACGTTGTTCTGCTTGTATTCGTAGCGCTTGCCGTCGATGACGGAATCGCCCTGGCCGGAAATGATGAAATAACAGTGGTCGGTATTCGGATGCATGTCGGGCAGGGCCGCGCCGCCATTCCAGATTTCCGTGATCGAAAGCACCTTGTAGTTGTCCACGCCGGTGTCGGCCGGGGTCACCGGGCTCCAGCCGCGGGAAAGAATGTGACGCGGCGGAACGCCGGGGAAAACCTCGGAAAGATGCTTTACAAACGCTTTCGCTTTTGCCATGGTAACCCTCGTCTTCTTGGTTTCAGTTTAGTGGGGCTCTATCGGCAAATAGGGCTCCTGCGGGCGGTGGAGGCGTTGCCCTCCACCGCCCGCGCCTGTGTTTACCTTTTAATACCGCAGTTTTCTTCAAGAAGCTGGACCAGAACCGAGTAGTCCTTGTCCCCCCGGCCGGAGGCCGCCGCTTCGGCGTAGAACTGCCGGTTCATGGCGGTCATGGGCAGGGCCGCGCCCAACCGCCTGGCCGCGTCAAAGGCCAGATCCAGATCCTTCGTGATCATCTTGACGCTGAAAGCCGGGCTATACCGGCCGGTCTTCACCAGGTTGACCTTGGACTTGAGGATCAGGTTGCCCATGGCGCTGCCTTCGATGACGTCCATGGCCGCATCCACCGCAATGCCGCCCTTCTCGGCGAGAACCATCGCTTCGGCCAGCATCTGCATGGTATTGCCCACCATGGTGTTCAGCGCGATTTTCATCACGCGGGCCTGTTCGCCGCTGCCCAGGTAGAACTTGCTCTTGCCCATGGGGTCGAGGATCGGCACCAGCTTTTCGTAGGTGGCCTTATCGCCGGAGGCGAGAATGCCCAGGTTGCCGGTGGCGGCGGGAATGGTGCTGCCGGTCACCGGGCAGCGCAGGAACTTGCAGCCCTTGGCTTCAATGGCGTCGTTCACCGGCATGGATTCGGCCGGGGACACGGTGCTCATGTCGATCACCACCTTGCCGCCGGAGAGGCCCTCCACCACGCCGTCCTTGCCCAGCGTCACCGCCTGCAGGGTCGCGCCGTCAGCGATCATGGTGAAGATGTATTCCGTTTTCTCCGCGATTTCCTTGGGCGAATTCGCCCACTGCATGCCTTCCTTGAGCAGTTCTTCCGCTTTAGCCTTGGTCCGATTCCATATATACACTTCATAACCGGCCTTCAGCAGGTTCTTGCTCATGGGAATGCCCATGTTGCCAAGGCCGATCCAACCGATTTTGGCCATAACATCCTCTCCTTTTTGCTTGTAAGGGGCTGACGCGGGAGGCGTATCCTACAGGAATTGGCAGCCGGGCAGACCGCAAGAGGTGATTTCCTGGACCGGGAACTTGGTGATCACTTCGCAGCCGTCCTTGGTCACGACCACTTCTTCCTCGATGCGCGCGCTGCCGGACTTGTCGGCGGCCGGACACCAGGTTTCCAGGGCGAAGACCATGCCTTCCTTCAGCTCGAACGGATTGTCCAGCGAGAAGAGGCGGGAGATGATCGGCTTTTCCCAGATGGTCAGGCCGATGCCGTGACCGAACTGGAGGAACATGGCTTCGCGTTCGTCCTTGAAGCCCAGCTCCCGCGCGGAGGGCCAGCACTTTGCCACGTCGGCCGTGGTGTTGCCGGGCTTTACCGCCGCGATGGAGTCATAGAGCCACTTGAGTGCCACTTCATATGCCTTTTCCTGGGCCTTGGTCGGCTTGCCGCAGGAGAAGGTGCGGTAGTAACAGGTCTTATAGCCGTTGTAGGTGTTGCCGATGTCGAGGTACACCAGTTCGTTGGGCCGAATCATGCGGTTGCTGAACACGTGGCTGTGCGGGTTGCCGCGTTCGCCGGAAATGCTGTTCACGAATTCCACGTTTTCTGCGCCCCAGCCATAGAGCTTGTGGTTGGCGATGGCGACCAGTTCGTTTTCCAGGCGGCCGGGCCGGATCGCCTTGGCGATGTCATAGTAGGCCGCGTCCACCATGGCGGCAGAGGTCTTGATCAGCTGGATTTCGTCGTCGTTCTTCACCAGGCGGGCGTCGATCATGGCGGCCTGGCCATCGACCACGCTGATGCCGCGCTTGAGAAGCTCGTTCATCAGCGCCACTTCGACGATATCCATGCCGATCGGCTTGTTTTCCACGCGGTGCTGCTTCAGGAAGTCGATGATTTCATCGGCTTCTTTCGCCACCATGCCGACTTCGGCCGGCACGTTGCCCTTCATGGAGTTGATGGCCGGGAAGATGTGGTCGGCCGGAAGCCAGTCCACCCTTTTCCGCTTGGAGGCGGCGGCGCCGTCGAACAGGAACGGATGCTCCACGCCGTCGATCAACAGACAGTGGCGGTTCATCTTGTTGCGGTTCCATTCGCCTATGTGCGTGCCCGTAATGTAACGGATATTGTCGAAGTCATAGCTCAGGAGCGCGCCCAAGCCATACTTCTTCATCGATTCCTTGGCGCGCTGGAGGCGGTAGGCCCGCATCCTTTTAAAGTCGACATTAATTTCGAAGTCCATGCCGTTAAAGCCTGATCTCATCTCTCTATCCTCCTTACAGTTCAACAGTGCTCGGACAAAAAAGCCCTCAAACAAAAATCCCGCGCCGTATGGGCGCATACGACAGATCAGTTCCCGCTTCCGCTGTTGACAGCACGCAAGAAATGGGGAATTCCCCTGGCAGGACAATTTTATGTAAAATTGAGGAACGTCTCCCCAGGCAGAATGAGCAAAAGGCATGCTAGGATTATCTAATCAATCTATTTCAAATTGTTACGATGAAATACAAGCGCTACGCGCACTACTAAAAATATCCATACTCTCATATAACTAATTTAATTTATTAAATAAATAAATATTCGAGGGCGCCTCTGTTCCCATTTAGCTCCCAGCGCCTCCATTGTCTGGATCGGCCCACATATGGCCATACGGGAACAAAATTGCTCCTCTTGGGCCATTAATATTTTTACACCCAGCCGGTTTCCGCGCGCTTAGTCGCGGGTAAAACAACGCGGCGCGCCCCAAAGGCCGCGCCGAAAGCTCCGGCCACCATGGATACTTTCTATACATCGGCGTCATTCATGGTTTTCGCGCCCAAAAAAATGCTGTTCCAGACTGGTTGCGCCCAATGAAAAAGCGCGTAGAATAGAACTCGTCGCGGCCCTCCGCCCATGTTTTTACCCGGTTTCCGGTGCGCTACTTGCAGAGAAAATAATACCGATGACGCGCAAAGTGCGATACTGCGGCGGGGGCCATAAAGTATTTGCCGCCAGCGCCCGACGTTCCGGATCCGCGCTCGCTTTCAGCGGGCGGAACCGGACGGGACGAGCCGGAAACCCGCGAAATGCCGCAGGTCGCATACGCTGAATGGAATGAAGAACATAGTGTAACCGTATCGATGAGCATATCTCGGTCCAGGGAGCTTCTCCGGACCGCCGATATTTATTTACATTAATGATCCCGGTATGTTCCAAGGAGGAATTGCAATGAATTTGAAGGGGTATTCCAAACCGCAACTGCTCGGTTTTTACGAAACCATGTTCAAGATGCGGAGATTCGAAGAGGAAGTCTTTGAATTTTACAAGCAGGGCCTGATGCCCGGTCTGGCCCACCTGTATATGGGTGAAGAAGCCATTGCCACCGGCGCCTGCTCCACGCTCAACGACGACGACTTTGTCGGCAGCACGCACCGCGGCCACGGCCACCTGATCGCCCGTAACGCTGATACCAAGCGCATGATGGCGGAAATCCTCGGCAAGGCCGCCGGCTATTGCAAAGGCAAAGGCGGCTCCATGCACATTATGGCCATGGACAAGGGCATTCTCGGCGCCAACGGCATTGTCGGCGCGGAAATTCCCATTGCTGTGGGCGCGGCCTACTCCTCCGCCTACCGGGGCACCAAGCAGGTGACCATGTCCTTCTTCGGCGAATCGGCCTCCAACGAAGGCACGTTCCACGAAGCCGTGAACATGGCCGCCGCCTGGAAGCTGCCGGTGGTGTTCATTGTTGAAAACAACCTCTACGGCATTTCCGTGGACATCCGCGACGTGACCAACACGCCGGATATGGCCGACCGCGCCAAGGGTTACGGCATTCCGGGCGAGGTAGTGGACGGCATGGACGTCACCGCGGTGGAAAAGGCCGTAAAAAAGGCCGTGGACCGCGCTCGCAAGGGTGACGGCCCCTCCATCGTCGAGTGCAAGACCTACCGCTGGCAGGGCCACCACGTGGGCGACCCGGCCACCTACCGCACCCGTAAGGATCCGGACGAAAAGGCCAAATGGCAGCAGCGCTGCCCGGTGGACTGCTTCAAGGACGAAATGCTGAAAGCCAAGCTGGCCACCAAGAAAGAATTCGAAGATCTGGAAAAGAGAATTGAAAGCGAAATCCGCGAAGCGGTCGATTTCGCAAAGTCCGCGCCCTACCCGGACATCTCCGAGGCGTACACGGACGTTTTTAAATAAATTTCCCGCAATTTCAGGAGAAGTCCAAAATGAAAGAAATTACTTACGCTCAAGCAATTTGCGAAGCCATGGATGAGGAAATGCAGCGTGACGCCGGCGTCATGCTGATCGGCGAAGACGTCGGCTTTATTGGCGGCAACTTCAAGACCTCCGTGGGCCTGCTCGAAAAATACGGCCACATGCGCGTGCGCGACACGCCAATTTCCGAACAGGGCTTTGTGGGCATGGCGGTCGGCATGTCGCTCACCGGTCTGCGTCCGGTTGTGGAACTGATGTTCTCCGACTTCCTGCTGGTGGCGGCGGACCAAGTATTCAACCAGGCCGCCAAGATCCGCTACATGTCCGGCGGCCAGTCCTCCGCCCCGCTGGTCATCCGCACGCCCATCGGCGCCGGTCGCTCCTCGGCCGCGCAGCACTCGCAGAGCTTGCAGGCCATGTCCTCGCAGTTTCCCGGCATCAAAGTGGTGGTTCCCTCCACCGCGCAGGAAGCCAAGGGCCTGCTGAAAACCGCCATCCGCGATGACGACCCGGTGATCTTCTTCGAACACAAGATGGAGTACAATAGAAAGTACAAAATCGACGACAACGTCGAGCCCATCCCCTTCGGCAAGGCCCGTATCGCCCGCGAGGGCACGGACGTCACCGTGGTGGCCACCTCCGCCCTGGTCATGAAGACCGAGGAAGCGGCCGCGAAGCTCGCCAAGGAAGGCATTTCCGTGGAAATCATCGACCCGCGCACCCTGGTGCCCTTTGATAAGGAATCGGTGATCAAGTCTGTGGAAAAGACCGGCAAGCTGGTCATTGCCGACGAAAGCCACGAACGCTGCGGCGTCGCCTCCGGCCTGGCCATGGAACTGATGGACGACATCTTCTATCTGCTGGACGCCCCCATCGGCCGCGTGGCCACGCCGAACGTGCCGCTGCCGTTCAGCCCGGCCCTTGAATTCCCCATCATCCCCTCGGTGGACAAGATCTACGCGAAAATCAAAGAAATTGCCGGGAAATAAGGGGATCGCCATGACACAGAAAATAAAGATAACTCCACGGGCGCGAATGGCCGCCCGCAAGCGGGGCCTTGACCCTGACCGCCTTTCCATTACGGGAACGGGCTGGCAGGGCGGGATCTGCGAAAAGGACATTCTGGCGTACGAAGGCGCGGGCGCGCCCCTTGCGGCCGGCGCCGCGCGCGTGTCGCCCCTGGCCGCGAAAATCGCCCAGGCTGAAGGCGTTTCCCTGGCCGGCCTGACCGGCAGCGGCCCGGGCGGCAAAATCATGAAGGCCGACGTGCTGGCCAACATGCGGAAGCCGTCGGCCTCCGCCGCGGCCGCCGCCGCCAAGCCCGCCGCCAAGGCCCCCGCCGCCTCCCGCGCCGGGGAAATTACGCCGGACGGCAAAGAAATCCTGGATACCCTGCCCTACTCCGGCGTGCGCCGCATTATCGCGGAACGCCTCTCCGACAGCTGGCAGGCCGCGCCGCACGTCTTCTTCTCCGTGGATGTGGAGATGGACGAGGTGGTGGCCCTGCGCAAGCGGGTGAACGAAGCGCAGGAACACAAAACATCGGTCACCGACTTCATTGTCATGGCCGTGGTCAAGTCCCTGGGCAAGTACCCGGACGTGAACGTGATGATTGACGGCGAGCAGATTCTCCGCTTCAAGTCCGTCAACATCGGCGTGGCCGTGGCGGCTGAAAACGGCCTGATCGTGCCGGTGGTGAAGAACGCCCAGAACCTGTCGCTGGTGGACATCTCCAAGGAATCCGCCAAGATGGTCGACAAGGCGCGCACTGGCAAGCTGGTTCCGCCGGACTATACGGGCGGCACTTTCACCATCTCCAACCTGGGCATGTTCGGCATCGACCACTTTACGGCGATCATCAATCCGCCGGAAGCGGCCATTCTCGCGGTGAGCGCCACCCAGCGCCGCCCCGTGGTCAAAACCGACAAGTCGGGCAAGGAAGAAATGGTGGTCCGCTCGGTGATGAAACTCGCCCTGTCCGCTGACCACCGGGTGATCGACGGCCTGCTGGCCGCCCAATTCATCGGGGAAATCCGCAAACAGCTTGAAAATCCGCTCGGATTGTTACTCTAGCAGAGACTAAGGAGTCGAATAATGAGTGAAGTTGTAATCATGCCGAAGCTCGGCTTCAACATGGACGAGGGCAAGCTCGTTCAGTGGTATAAGAATGAAGGCGACGCGATCAAGAAAGGCGAGAATTTCTTCTCCATTGAAACGGACAAGACCAATATCGACATCGAAGCCACCAGCGACGGCGTGGTGCGCAAGCTGTTGATCGGCGCGGGCGACAAGATCCCCGTGACCCTGCCCATCGCCATCATCGCCAGCGCCGATGAAAATATCGACAAGGCCCTGGCCGACGCCCTGGCCCAGTTGGGCCAGGATGCCCCGGCCCCGGCCGACGCGGCTCCGGCCGCCGCCCCCGCTGCGGCGGTCGACGCCACCTCCGGCGCCACCGTCGAAGCGAAGATATCCCCGGAACTGGCCGCCGTGCTCGATCCCAACGCCTATGATTATGAAATCCTGGTCATTGGCGGCGGCCCCGGCGGCTATGTGGCCGCCATCAAGGCCGCCCAGATGGGTAAAAAGACCGCCCTGGTCGAAAAGGAAAAGCTCGGCGGCACCTGCCTGAACGTGGGCTGCATCCCGACCAAGGCCCTGCTGCGCAGCGCTGAAGCCCTGCACGAAGTGAAGGAATGCGCCAAGTTCGGCGTGATTGGCGTGGACGGTGCCAAGGCCGGCCTGGACATGAAAAAGGCGCAGGAACGCAAGAAGGGTGTGGTCACCCAATTGGTGACCGGCGTGGGCGGCCTGCTGAAGAAGAACAAGGTGACAGTGCTGGAAGGCGAAGCCGTGATGGCCGATGCCCACACCGTGAAAGTGGGCGGCAAGAGCGTGACCGCCGCCAACATCATCATCGCCACCGGCTCGGTGCCGAAGATGCTGCCTATTCCGACCAGCCCGAAGATGCCGGTGCTCACCAGCACCGAAGCTCTGGAACTGACCGAAGCACCGAAGTCGATCGCGGTGATCGGCGGCGGGGTCATTGGCATGGAATTCGCTTATCTGTTTGCGCAGATTGGCGCCAAGGTGACGGTTATCGAGTTTCTGGATCGCATCCTCCCCATGGTGGATGAAGATATCACGAAACAGGTCACCCGGCAGATGAAAGAGCTGGGCATGACCATATACACCAGCGCCAAGGTGACGGAAATCACGGCCAAGGGCGTGAAGTTCGAATTCGATGGCAAGACCGAAGAGGTCAGCGCGGATCAGGTTCTGATGGCTGTTGGCCGCGGGCCGCGCCTGGACGGCATTGATACGGAAAAGCTCGGCATCAAGACGGATCGGGGCGCCATTGTCACTAACGAACGCCTGCAGACCTCGGTGCCCGGCGTGTACGCCATCGGCGACGTGAACGGCAAAGCCATGCTGGCCCACACCGCCTCGATGGAAGGCATTATCGCGGTGGAAAATATCTGCGGCCACACCCTCACGATTGATTACGACAAGGTGCCCAGCGCCATGTACAGTCAGCCGGAAATCGCCAGCGTGGGCCTCACTGAGGAACAGGCCAAGGCCAAGCACGGCAAGGTCACCGTGGGCAAGTTCCCCATGATGGCCAATGGCAAGGCCAAGGTCGCCGGCCTGGAAAAGGGCCTGGTCAAAGTGATTATTGACCCCCAATACGGAGAAATTCTCGGTGTGCACATGTATTGCATTCACGCCACCGACATGATCGCCGAGGCGGTTGTCGCCATGCAGCTTGAGGGAACGGCGGAAGAAGTGGCCATGTCCATTCACCCCCACCCGACCGTGTCCGAAGTGCTGCACGAGGCCATGCACGCCGCCGTTGACGGCAGCGCGATACACGCCTAAGCCGCTCCTCCATGTTCAGGCGCTTTGCCGGGCGCATGAACAGTTAAGAACCCCCCGCACGCGAAAGCGCGCGGGGGGCTTATTATTTATTGTTTACTTTTATCTTGCATCCGACGGCCAAAGGGTCTCTGGCCCCTCGGAGAACCTTCTATTTTTGGGTCGCTGGCGCCCTTCATAAAAGGACGCGCTCCGGCCGGGCCGGCTTCTTTTTTTCATCCCCGCCGCCGTTTTTTCATGCCATTGCGGCATGGCGAATTTCTTCGCGGAAAAATGCCGGATCATTCGTCCAGGAGTTTATACAGACGTGGGAATTCGACCTGAGCCTGTTTCATGCCGCCCCCGCCGGGGCAGGCACGAAAGCGCTTGATTCAACATATATGGAATCCGGCACCACACTGATTACCGGCATCATCAATCATGGCCAGGCCGACGGATCTGGCCGTAGCCCGCAAGGCGGGCGCGAAAGGCGACACAATCATCAACGCCCGCGGCACCGGCATCGAGGATGACGTGAAGTTTTTCGGCATCAGCCTGGCCCCGGAAAAGGAAATGCTCCTGATCGTCGCCGACAAGGATCATGCCCCCGCCATTCTGGACGTGCTCAGCGGCCTGCCCGTCTTCAGCGAGCCGGGCGGCGGGATTGTCTATACCGCGAAGGTGAACCGCTTCGCCATCCTGGACCGATAATCCGCTCGCTCCCCAAGCGCGGCGGGACGGCGTTTTGCGCCGTCCACATGGCTTCTCGTCCACGGGATATGGGGAGAATCGCGCCTCGCCCGCGCTAAACGGGGGTCCATTGTAGAGTTCCGGAATGGATGGATCGAAGCTCTGGCCACGTCATCTAAAAAATAAAGGGCGTGAGCGCCTTCAGATTACTGACAAAGCCCGAATTTGCTTTCCGCAAATTCGGGCTTTGTCAGTAATCTAGTGGGCTTGCGCCCATTTTTTTGTTTAATACAGGTGGTGCGATCGCCTGCGGGAGGAAAGCAGCTCAAAGCCGAACTTCCGCTCCAGCGTCCCCAGAACGCCGTTAGGCATGCCAAGGATGACCAGAATGGCGATGACGCCCAGCACGATCATGCTGTAACCGGGCCACTTGGACAGCAGTTCGGACAGCGCCACATAAATGAACGCGCCGAGTATCGGCCCTGATATGGTGCCGATGCCGCCGATGATCACGATGAATACCGCCGCCACCGTCCACTGTATGCCAAAGCCGTTGGTGGGGAAGATGCTGCCCTGGTTGATGTAGAACAGGGCGCCGGCCACGCCCGTGACGAAGGCGGAAACGGTGAAACAGAACAGCTTCGTGCTGAACAGGTTGACCCCGACGCTGGAGGCCGCGTCCGCGTCATCGCGCATGGCGGTCAGCCCGAGGCCGATCCGGGAATTCAAAATGATGAAGACCAGAATGATGGCCAACACAGCCAGGGTGAGGGCGAAGAAGTAGAGCTCCATGGTGCTGGGGTAAGGTCGGATCTTGATGGCCATGCCCGCGCCCTGCTTGACGAAGGTCCAACTGGTGAAGATGATCTTCAGCGCCTCGGCCGTCACCCAGGTGGCAATGGCGAAATACATGCCGCGCATACGGAACAGCAGCATGGATAGAGCAATCGCCATCAAGGCGGAAAGCACGCCGCCACAGAGAATGCCCCAGCCAAACGGCAAACCGAAGGTCGTGGCGAACACCGCGACGGAATAGCCGGCGATGCCGATGAAGATTTGGTTGCCGAGCGAAGTCATGCCCGCGTAACCGCTCATCAGGTTCCACATCTGCCCCAGGGTGCAGTACAACGCCACGATAAGCCCAACGCGCAGAACGTTTTCCGAGCCCAGCGGCGAAAACGGCAGCAGGTAGGCCAGGGCGATAAGCACCAGGACAACAATGCCGCGCGTTATGGAGGCTTTTTTCATATTTTTTTGCGTGTTCAAAACCGTACTCCTTACGCAGTCATGGGGCTATTTCGAGAAAAGGCCCTGTGGCCTGAGCGCCAGCATAATGATGATGACAATATAGCCAGCGAGCATCTGCACGCTGGTGCCAAAGGCATACCCGCCCAACAACTGAGCCAGTCCGAAAATAAGCCCTGCCACCAGGGTGCCTAAAATG
>JAVBVM010000161.1:0-3188 GCA_031554295.1 Desulfovibrionaceae bacterium
CGGTGTGCCGCTCGTGGTGGCTTGTTCGAGGTCCGCCCAAGTATTGCTTGAGCAATGTTTTGTCTCATGCTATTCTTTTAGTTTAACAGCGCGGTTCGTGCGCTGATCATGTTTCGGTGCTGGAGTTGGAGCGGTGGGCCACGCCGTTTCAGCGCCGGGGCGGCCGCCACGCCGCCCCATGTAGGGATGAAAAATTCCGCCAGGAGCGGTGGAGTTTTCGGCGTCCGACCTGTTGCGGCCGGACGGTGCGCGCTGGGCTTACCAAAGCCCGCGCGGCGTCGGAACCAGATTCTCGCCGGAGGTTTTCTCCATGGATCCCATCAAGATGAAGGGCTCCCAGATCCTGCTTGAATGTTTGCAGCGGGAGGGAGTGGACGTGCTGTTCGGTTATCCGGGCGGCGTGCTCACGGATGTGTATGATGAATTGTCGCGCTGTCCGTTGCGGCACATTCTGGTGCGGCACGAACAGGGCGGCGTGCACGCGGCGGACGGTTACGCCCGCGCCACGGGACGCGTTGGCGTTTGTCTGGTCACCTCAGGACCGGGCGCGACCAATACGGTCACGGGCATTGCCACGGCTTATGCGGATTCCATTCCCATGGTGGTGATCACCGGGCAGGTGTCCACGCCGCTCATCGGCAACGACGCTTTCCAGGAAGTGGACATTGTCGGCATCACCCGGCCCTGTACTAAGCACAATTATCTTGTCAAAAATATTAAAGACCTTGCCCTGATTCTGCGCCAGGCATTCTTTCTCGCGCGCTCGGGTCGTCCCGGACCGGTGCTGGTTGACCTGCCCAAGGACGTGATCCAAGGCAGCACGGAATTTATTTGGCCTGAAGAAATCCGCATGCGCAGCTACAACCCCACCTATCGGCCGAACCTGAACCAACTGCGCCGGGCGGCTGAGGCGCTGATCGCGGCCAAAAAGCCGCTGTTCTTTGTGGGCGGCGGGATAATCATGTCCGGCGCGTCCGAGGAGTTGCGCACCCTGGCGCGTACCCTGCACGTTCCCGTGACCTCCACGCTCATGGGGCTGGGCGCCTTTCCGGGCGACGACCCGCTGTGGCTCGGCATGGTGGGCATGCACGGCACCTTTACGGCCAACAAAGCCATGCACAACACGGACCTGATCGTGGCCGTGGGCGCGCGCTTTGATGACCGGGTCACCGGCCGTCTGGCCGACTTCGCGCCCAATGCGGTCATTGTGCATATAGACATCGATCCCACCTCCATCCGTAAAAACGTGGATGTGGATATTCCCGTGGTGGGGGACTGCAAGCGCGCTTTGGCCGGGTTGCTGGATATCCTGTCCCCGCGCCTTGCGGAAAAGGACTGGCGCTTCGCGCATGGCGACTGGCTGGCCGCCGTGGCCGGCTGGAACGCCATGCATCCGCTCAGCTACGCCAAGAGCACGGAAATAAAGCCGCAGGAAGTAATTCAAAAAGTCTGCGAAATTACCGAAGGCAAGGCGATCATCGCCACGGAAGTGGGGCAGAATCAGATGTGGACCGCCCAGTTCTACACCTTCCGCGAACCGCGTACGTTCCTGACCTCCGGCGGTCTCGGCACCATGGGCTATGGCTTTCCGGCCGCCATTGGCGCGCAGTTGGGCCTGCCGGACGCCTTGGTCATTGATTTCGCCGGCGACGGATCCATTCAGATGAACATTCAGGAATTGGCCACGGCCGTAGTGAACAAGCTGCCCGTAAAGATCGTCATCCTGAACAATATGTATCTGGGCATGGTGCGCCAGTGGCAGGAGCTGTTCTATGACCGCAACTACAGCAGCACCAATATGGAAGGCCAACCCGACTTCGTGAAGCTGGCCGAGGCTTACGGCGCGGAAGGCTACCGTATCACCCAGCGCGAGGATTTGGAGCCGGTGCTGCGCGCCGCGCTCGCCTCGCCCGGCACGGCGGTGATCGACGTGCATATTTCGCGTGAGGAAAACGTCTACCCAATGGTACCGTCCGGCGCGTCTCTGGAAGAGATGCTGCTGATTTGACGGCTGAAACGGGAAATCCCTTATCATCACATACGAGGTAGACAATGCATCGCCATACATTATCCGTTTACGTGGAAAACGAGCCTGGCATCCTCTCCCGCGTGGTGGGGCTGTTCAGCGGCCGCGGTTTTAATATCGAGAGCTTGAACGTGGCGCCGACCCAGGATAACGCCGTCTCACACATGACCATTGTCACGCGCGGGGACGAGCAGATTGTCGAGCAGGTGATCAAGCAGTTGCGCAAGCTCATCGGCATCATCAAAGTGGTGGACTATGCCGGCGTTTCCACTATCGAGCGCGAAATGATGTTCGTGCGCGTGCAGGCCGACGATACCCGCCGGGCCGAAGTGTTGCGTATTGCCGACATTTTTCGCTGCAAGGTGGTGGACGTCAGCCTGACCGAGCTGACCCTGGAAGTCACCGGAGACTATGAAAAGCTGCAGGCCGTTAGTAACCTGCTCATGCGTTTCGGCATCAAGGAAAGCGCCCGCACAGGCACCCTGGCCATGCGTCGCTCCATGCAGCCGGCCGCCAACGGCAATAACGAAGTATAAGCTTTTCCCATATCAACCCTTATCGCTTAAAAAGGACGAGTCATGAAAGCCTATTACGAACAGGACGCCACCCTCGAACCGTTGAAGAACAAGCTTGTCGCCATTATCGGCTACGGCAGCCCGGGCCATGCCCATGCCCAGAATCTGCGCGATTCCGGCATCGACGTCATTGTCGGCCAGCGCCCCGGCGGGGCCAACTATGATCTGGCCAAGGAACACGGCTTCACGCCCGTATCCGCCGCCGAAGCCGCAGCCAAGGCCGACGTGATCATGATTCTCCTGCCCGACCAGTTCCAGGCCGCCGTCTATGCCAGCGACATCAAGCCGCACCTGAAGGCCGGCAAGGCCCTGGTGTTCGGCCACGGCTTCAACATCCATTTCGGGCAGATCATCCCGCCGGCCGATGTGGACGTCTTCATGGTCGCGCCTAAGGGCCCCGGCCACCTGGTGCGTCGCACCTACACCGAAGGCGGCGGCGTGCCCTGCCTGGTGGCGATCCAGCAGGACGCCACCGGCGAAGCCATGAAGCGTGCCCTGGCCTATGCCAAGGGCATCGGCGGCACTCGCTCCGGCGTCATTGAAACCACCTTTGCCGAAGAAACCGAAACTGACCTGTTCGGCGAACA
>JAVBVM010000066.1:0-21912 GCA_031554295.1 Desulfovibrionaceae bacterium
ACCCGACCCCATTCCGAACTCGGAAGTTAAGCCCTCCATCGCCGATGATACTGCAAGCTCACTTGTGGGAAAGCAGGCCGACGCCAGGATTCTTCTAAAGCCCCCCGATGCCACGCATCGGGGGGCTTTCGCGTATCCGGGAGATAGTTATTGTATCCGCGAATCCCTCAACCCGACAAGCCGCGGAAATTCATCGCCTCGGCGGGTCAGACCTGACCTTACAAGGGCCTTCGCCATGTGAGGCGGGAAACAATTTTACCGAAAGGATTAAAGCAATTCCATTTTTTCTGGAAAACGCGGGAGGGTGCATGTGCTTCGCGGTTCCGGTGATGGCCGGGGCATCGGCCTCGCCTCGACTATTTTGGGAACGGGCATGAGCATTTACGGGAACGTGCAAGCGGGCAGACAGGCCAGCGCGGCCGCCGCCTACAACGCGCGGATGGCCCAGCGTGAGGCGAATATTTCGGAAATGCGGGCCAAGGACGCCGAGCGGCGCGGCCTGGCGGAAAGGCCGTTTCCGCCGATCAATGGCCGCCCTGGAAGGCGAACATGCGATTTATACAGACGCGCGATTTCTTCTTACGCGCCCTCTCGGGAAAGGAAAAATGAAAGAGTCTGCCAGAAGCGGCTACATGGCTGACGGGAGCTTATGCCTTACTTCAATCTTTTGTCTTTGGCGTATAGGGCGCGACATCCGCATTGGCTTTCTGGAAGACAAAGATCAGAATATCGTTATTTTGGATGCTTAGTTCAAGAACGCAGTCAGCTTTATCCGCGTCTTTTTTCTGTGGGATATAGTCAACAAAAAACTCCTCATTGCCGCTTACTTTTTTTAAGGTAAAGCCATTATATTGCGAAATGTGGATCATTTCCCAATAGGGAATCGGGTTAATATGCTGGAATATTTGTGACTCATTGAAAAATTGATTGTGGCCGACCGGGCTTTTTAGAAAGCATTGTTTGGCCTTTAGTGAGCAGATATTGGGTGTTGTGACTATCAGAATGCCGTTTGTTTTCAGCACGGACTTTATTTTACGGAATAATAGCCAAGGGTTTTCAACATGCTCCACAACTTCCTGGCATACCACATAGTCAAAGAAGTTCTTGGCAAAGGGGATGTCATCCACAGTGTTCAGGTCGTGAAATTTGATGGTTTCACTGTCATTGGTGATGGCGATATCAATGCCGTAAGCGGAAAAACCAAGATCCTGGAAATAATTCATTTGATCAGATAGCCCGCAGCCGACGTTCAATAGCTTACCGCCGTCGGCACGTTCGTTCTTCAATGCCTGCAAAAAGAACAGCGTTTGCTCCGTGACGCCGCTGGCGGCGTTGACATTCAGCAGGCGTTTCCTGTTTTTCCGGTTTATGTAGACCGTGCCGGTAGGATACTTGGCAAAAAGCGTCTCAAGCGCTTCGTCATTCCTGGTGTTTCGCATGGAGAAAGGCATGGGAGTCCATGCCTTGTCGCGTCCCAGGACGCGGTTCCGGATTTTTCTAAAACTGGCTTCCAGTTCGGCCAATATGGGAATCTTCACGACGCACCTGACGAAAGAGTTTTTTGTGGATACCGGAAACGGCCCGGCCGCATCAGTCGCGCGAAAATGTATAGCGCCCCGCCGGTAATGTAAAGATGGCTTTGGGGCTACTTTGTATTTGGCTGGGCGGAGATTTCAAATACTTGCGCCGCGCGCGCGATGAACAGGGGCGCCCTGTCCGTGGAAAAGATCAGCCGTTTACCTGGCAAGAGCCGCCAAATCTCGATCCAATCGCCCGGGGGGGCGCGGAATTCATTTTTTCCCAGACTTTCAGCGCCGACACGATAGTATATTTCTTGCCAGGAGGCCCCTCCTCCCTCCATAATCATCCAAGGCGGGATGGAAATAAAGCGGCCGCGTCCGGGCGCGAGCGAGGGGAGGCCGGCGTTGTGCGACATGATATGCTCCTGCCAGGACCAGATGCGCCCCTCCTGTACGCGGTAAATATCAAGGACAGGCGAGAGCTGCACGGAGTGCAGCATGCGGGTATGATAAGCAAAGCCCAACGGGGCCGGGCAGGAAAAGAGGAGCTTGTTTTCCTCGTTTGGCAGGTATTGGTGGATTTTTAGAACATCCACAGGCCAGGCCAAAACGGCGACAGCGGAAAGCAACACGAAAGCACAGAGGACAGGAGGGACCCGCAGGGTGCGGGTCAGCGCATTGGAGGAGTACCCAGGATGCCTGATCATGAATTTTCTCTGGCGCTCATAGTTGTTTCTTTTATTGCTTATATTGGGTGCGCGTACCTGGCGGCGTGCGTGGTATCGGCTTGGGTTCGCTCGAAGCCGGAGGTTCGGCCGCAAGGCTGGAGGGGGCGCCGTGTTTGCGCTGTCGCCGCTGCCCTGGCCTGTTTCCTCTGTATTCCGCCCGGCAGTTTGCCGCCAGTTTTCAATACTCCCTGGAGCGGAGCCGTCTGCATCGCCTTGTTTTGGTTTTCTCTGATCTGTTCCGCCAATACAAGGGCGTCCACTGAGCCTCTATACCGTTCCCCCTGGGCAACGGCAACGCTTTTGACGCTGACTGGCGCCGGGCTTGCCTGTTATGTCTGGATGCGGGGCATTCCCGGCAACGCGTTGAATTTCGGCACCTATGCGGCCATGCCTGCGTGGGAAACCGCCGCCGCGCCGACGACAGTGGGACTTGCGATTTTGTTGGCCTGCCTGCTGGCGGGCGCGCACCTTGGCGCTTCGGGAGCGCAACGTCTGGTTTTCGCGGCGATTACGGCGGTATGGCTTACTCCCTGGAATCCGACGGCCTGGATCAGCCTGGGGAGCTTTGCCGGTGCATTTATTGATTTTCTTTTTTTCTGGTGCAAGGTGTTGGTTCTATCCTGGATTGGAATGCGGGTGGGCGGCGCTGTACGGCCGCGTCTGCTCTGGCCGATCTGGTGTCTTGGCATGGCGCTGTCGCTCGGGCCGGAGCTTATGCGGATCGGCGCTGGATAATCAAGACTGGCTATGGCATAAGAAAGACGCGGACCTTTGTCGTGATGAAAAACTTTTTCAGTGAGATATGTATGGAATATTCGGTCAAAGAATACGCGGTTCACAGCGATGAAGAAGGGGCTCTGGTCGCTATAGAAACGGAAAAGGAAATCCCTTTTGAAATCAAGCGCGTGTATTATGTATATAATACCCTGCGGCATTCGGTGCGCGGTAATCACTCGCACAAGGTGCTGGAACAGGTGATTTTCTGCCCGGTCGGCTCCTGCGACTTCATTCTGGATGACGGAAAAACGCGGGTGACCATCCCTCTGGATAAGCCGAACAAGGGCCTGTACATCAAGGGAAATATCTGGCGCGAATTCACGAATTTTTCTGAGGGCTGCGTAGTGGTGGTGCTTGCCAGCACGCATTATTCGGAGTCCGACTACATCAGACATTACGATGAATTTCTGGCCAGCCTTCAGAATGGCAAATGAGGTTTCGTAGATACGATGATTAAATTTCTTGATCTGCATAAGGTAAATGAACGCTTTCGGGCCGAGATAAATGACGCCGTGCGGGAAGTGCTGGATTCCGGCTGGTATTTGCAGGGCGAACAAAATGAAACGTTCTGCCGGCACTTCGCCGCTTACTGCGGCGTGGAGTACGCTCTGGGGATGGCCAATGGCCTGGATGCCCTGAACCTGATCATCAGGGCCTACGGCTTTGGCCCGGGCGATGAGATCATCGTTCCGGCCAACACCTATATCGCCACCATTCTCGCCATTTCCCAGAACGGCTGCACGCCGGTGCTGGTGGAGCCGGATCCGGCAACGTTCAATCTCAACCCGGATCTGGTCGAGGAAAAAATCAGCGCGCGGACCAAGGCGATTATGGTGGTGCACCTGTATGGGCAGGCGGCTGATATGGGGCGGCTTTGGGATTTGGCCCAAAAATACAAACTGAAAATAATCGAAGACGCCGCGCAGGCGCACGGCGCACTCCACCAGAGCAGACGCACGGGCAACCTGGGCGACGCCGCGGCCTTTTCTTTTTATCC
Source organism: Desulfovibrionaceae bacterium (assembly GCA_031554295.1). Lineage (GTDB taxonomy): Bacteria > Desulfobacterota > Desulfovibrionia > Desulfovibrionales > Desulfovibrionaceae > JAVBVM01. The sequence goes on from JAVBVM010000066.1 coordinate 4,023, forward strand.
CGGAAAAAACCTCGGTTGCCTGGGCGACGGCGGCGCCCTCACCACGAATGATCCCAATCTGTATAAGACCGTGAAGGCGCTTGCCAACTATGGTTCCGAGGTTAAGTACGTCCATTTGATCAAAGGCGTGAACTCGCGCCTGGACGAAATTCAGGCGGCGGTCCTGGACGTGAAGCTGAAGCACTTGGATGAGGATAACCGGAAACGTCGGGAAATCGCCCGCGTTTACCGCGAACGGATCGCCAACCCATGTATTGCCCTGCCAATCCCCGTTTCCGAGGAAGGGCACGTCTGGCATCTGTTCGTCGTGCGCACGCCCGAGCGCGATCGGCTTCAAACCTATCTGGCGGCAAACGGCGTACAGACGCAAATTCATTATCCCACGCCGCCGCATAAGCAGCGAGCATACAGCGAGTGGGCCGACCGTTCCTATCCGGTTACGGAAAAAATCCACGCCGAAGCGCTTTCTTTGCCCATTTCGCCCGTGCTGACGGACGAGGAAGTCGCCAGGGTTGTCGATTTGGTGAACGCGTATACCTAGCGCCGAGGTGCGCCGTGTGGAAGCTCTATGCGTTGCTGTCAGCGGTATTTGCCGCGCTGACAGCTATTTTCGCCAAGCTGGGCGTGAAGGATATTGACTCGAACCTGGCCACGGCCATTCGAGTGAGCTTCATTTTGGTGATTGTCTGGGGGGTTGCTCTGGCGAGCGGCGCCTCCAAGGGCATCCGGCTGGTTTCCGGCGTCACCTTCGGCCTCCTGGCGCTTTCCGCCGCGGCCACCGGGCTTTCCTGGCTTTTTTACTTCAAGGCCCTGCAGCTGGGAGATGTCTCAAAGGTCGCGCCCATCGACAAACTGAGCGTAGCCATCGTCATTGTCCTTTCCATTTTGTTTCTGCACGAGCCCGCGCACCTGAAAACGCTGATTGGCGGGGCGCTGATCACGGCGGGCTCGCTCGTCCTGTTGCTTTGATTTTTGCGTTGTTCATAAAAAAGGCGCTCGCGCAATACCGCGCGAGCGCCTTTTTTATGAACAGCCCAGCCTCATGCCTTTTTCTTCTTCCCTTCAACCTGATAGCGTTTTTGCGCATCCAGAATGATCTTGCGCAGCCGTATCGAGGTGGGGGTGATTTCCACCATCTCGTCGTCACGTACGAAGTGCAGGGCGCGCTCCAGGGTCATGGGGCGCACGGGAGTGAGGATGATGTTTTCGTCCTTGCCGGAGGCGCGCAGGTTGGTGAGCTTCTTCTCCTTGGTGGGATTGACGTCGATGTCCTGCTCACGGTTGTGCTCGCCCACAATCATGCCTTCGTACACCGGCTCGCCCGGCTGCAAAAACAGCTCGCCGCGCGGCTCCAGATTAAACAAGGCGTACGGCACGCCGCTGCCCGCCCGGTCGGCCACAAGGGAGCCGGTGCAACGCGTGGGGAAGTCGCCCCGGTGCGGCTCATAGCCTTCCAGATACGAGTTCATGATGCCGGTGCCGCGCGTGTCAGTCAGAAACTCATCACGGTAGCCGATCAGCCCGCGCGACGGCACGGAAAACTCCAGCCGCACCCGGCCGGTGCCGTTATTGGCGCAGTTGAGCATACGGCCCTTGCGCTGGGCCAGTTTTTCCGTGACCACGCCCATGAAGTGCTCGTCGCAGTCCACTGACAGGCACTCGACCGGCTCCAGGCGCTCGCCGTCCTGTTCCTTGAAAATAACTTCCGGGCGACCCACCGTCAGCTCAAAGCCCTCGCGCCGCATGGTCTCGATCAAAATGGCCATCTGGAATTCGCCCCGGCCCTTGACGATAAAGCTGTCGCGCTCCTCGGCGTCTTCCACCTGGATGGCCACGTTGCTCAACGATTCGCGTTGCAAACGCTCGCGGATCTTGCTGGACTGCACCAGTTTGCCTTCGCGCCCGGCCAGCGGCGAGGTATTGATCGTAAATTTCATCGATACCGTGGGCTCGTCCACCTGAATGCGCGGCAGGGCGGCCGGATTTTCGCGTGTGCAGATGGTGTCGCCGATTTTCACGTTCTCAATGCCGGCCAGCACCGCGATGTCGCCCGGTTCAGCCTCCACCGCGTCCACCAGGGAGAGTCCCTCGTAGACCTGTAGCTTGGTCACGCGCAACGGGTTCTGCGCTCCAGCGGCGTCAATGCACACCAGGCTGTCTTTCGCGTGCGCCGTGCCGTGGAACACGCGCCCCACCGCCTGTCGGCCCAGATAATCCGAATAGGCCAAGTCGGCCACCAGCATCTGGAAGGGTTGCGCCGGATCGTATTCCGGTCCGGGCAACACGCTTAAAATCGTATCAAACAGGGGGGCCAGGCTCACGCGTTCGTCATCAATATTCAGCATGGCCACGCCTTCGCGGCCAATGGAGTACAGAATGGGAAAATCAAGCTGCTCTTCCGTGGCGCCCAGGTCAATGAACAGATCATAAATTTCGTTCAGTACTTCCTGCGGCCGCCCGTCTTTCCGGTCGATTTTGTTGATCAGCACAATGATCTTCAGCCCGGCTTCCAACGTTTTCCGCAGCACGAAACGCGTCTGCGGCAGCGGCCCCTCGGATGAGTCCACCAGCAGAATGGCCCCGCAGGCCATGGACAGCGCCCGCTCGACTTCGCCCCCGAAATCCGCGTGGCCGGGCGTATCGATAATATTGATCTTCACGCCGTTCCAATGGACGGAGCAGTTCTTGGCCGCAATGGTAATGCCGCGCTCGCGCTCCAGGTCCATGCGGTCCATGACGCGCTCGTTCACATTTTGATCCGCCCGGAACACGCCGGATTGCCTGAACAGAGCGTCCACCAGCGTGGTCTTGCCATGGTCGACGTGCGCGATAATCGCCACATTACGGATATGTTTGTTTTCAACAAGATTGGTTGGAGTAAGGCTGGACACAAAAATTCCTTTAGCTGAAGGTACTACATGTAAGCCCGCCCTTATAGCGGATCGAATACGCGCTGGCAAGCAGTATAAAGGAAAAGAAAAGGCATGCCTCCGGCGGCCAGGGGCGAGGCCCCTCTGAAAACCCTTCTATTTTTATGATCCGTTTATGCGTTTTGCGGGAGGTTTGCGCGCTGTATGCGCGTAAGCTCCTGTGGCTCCAATCGGATGCTCCGGGAATTCGCTCGGCCTTCCCGGGCCGCCGCCTTCTTGAGGAAAACTGCGTTTCCAGGCCAACCCGGGAGACGCGACGACCGGGCGGCGGCAAAGACCAACGACAAGAAAGGAAAGGCATGGAGCCGGTTTCCGCCGGGGTGACGGCGGAGGGGAGCGCGTTGCGCGAGCCGCAATGGTTTTTGCCCCTTCCGCAACCGTTCGCGTCAGAAGCCCAAAGCCGCCCGGGCCAGGGTTAGCGAGGGCTCTGTGGAAACGAGTGTTTCCTCTCAAAGGGCGGCGGCGAATAAGGAATAAAACAACGTCTCCCCTACAGGGATTTCCAAAGGGGGCCCTCTTTGGCCGCCGGAGGCATTCTTCCTCTTACCCCTTAAGCCAGGCCGCGCCGGCCGCTTTGATCTTTTTTTCCAGGTCGCGGTTTTTGGTGGGGAAGACGCGGGCCACAGGGAAGCCGCTTTTTTCCAGAAGATAGGCCAGGGCGGCGTATTCGCGCGGGTAGCGCTGGACTTGGGCGGCGTCGATGTCCACGGGGCCGCGCGGAAAGGCGAAGGAGGCCATGTCGTAGATGCTCTGGCGTTTGACGATTTTCCAGACGTTGTCGCGCTTTTCGATGAGGTCGTAGAAGCGGTTGTGGGCCATGCTGCCGAGGCCGAGGCGGATGTTTTCGCTGAGGATGACGGCGTTGGTTTCGGCAATGGCCTTGTGGCCGTTGAAGGTGACCACGGGTGAGCCGATCAGGTGTTTGCCCTGGAAGTCGGATTGGCCCATGCGCATGGAGCCGGCGATGAAGTCGGTGAATTTGCCTTCAAACCAGGTCACTTCGATCACGCCGTCGGGGTGGAAGAGTTCCCGGAGCTTGTCCCATTCGCATAAGTCGCGGTGAATCCAGCCGTTCATGAGGTCGGCGATGGCGAGTCGATCCGCGAGATAGGTTTGTTGCATGGTTTTTCTCCTTTGCTTACTTTGTTTCGGGAATGCCCGCTTCCGAGAGGCGGACAAAGCGCGCGCCCCTTTCCAGCAATTGAGGCAGGGCGGCCTTCAGGCCGTCGCGGGTGCCGGATTCCGGATGGTTAAAGTGGCAGAGGATGATGTCGCCGGGCTTGGCGGCAAGCACGTGTTTCGCCACTTCGGCGGCGGGGAGGGTCGCGCCTTCGTCCGCCGCGATGCTGTAGCCGGCAATGCGCAGGTCGAGGGAATGGATCACCCGCACGGCCACGTCGTCGTAAAAGGCCGTGCCGGAGCGGAACCAGGCGGGCCGTGCGCCGCCGAGCTTGTGGATCAGTTCGGCGTTGCTTTCCACTTCCTGGACCAGGTCGGCCACGGACAGGGTACCCCGGATGCCGTAAGCGCCTTTACCGTTCACCGAGGCGGGCTTGTGCCGGGCGCCGTGGGCCGCGATTTCGAAAAGCGGATCCGCGGCCAGGGAGCGAAAGACGTCCTGATGACGCTGGATCCAGGTATTGGTAAGAAACAGCGTGGCCGGAATGGAATGCTCGCGCAGAAAGGCGATCAGTTCGGCGTCGTAGCCCCTGGCTTTGCCGCCGCAGGCGTCCAGGGTCAGGGCCACGATAAAGTTGTCCTCCCCGTGGGGGGGGAAGGAACACTGGACGCCGGGCAATTTTTCCCCCCAGGCATGTGGGCGCAACGTGCCGAATCGAGCTACGGCGCGTTGTTGCGCTTCTTCAAGGGTGGCGGCCCGGGCCGAGGGAAGACAAGGTGTGATCAGGCAAAGCGCCGTCAGCAGGAGAACCGTCGGAAGACTTTTGAGTAGGCCCGGCAAAATGGAGGTTTTTCCGTGTACAGACATGGTTATATCATCTCCAGCATTTTAAAAAGGTAGGAGAACGCCGGAAGCGTGAACAAGCTGAAAGCGCAGGTAAGCACAATGGACATGGCGCATTCTTCAGGCACGGTTTTATAGGTGTCGGCCACCAGATAGCAGCCCACGGCCGTGCCCGTGGCCGACATGATCACGCAGACCGCCAGCCACATGCCGCTCACCCCGAGCAGGGACAGCAGGCCCCAGGCCAACAGGGGCTGGACCAGCAGCTTGACCGGGACGATGCCGGCCTGGTGGCGGAGGGTGCGCCCGCTTTGCCCGGCGAAGCCCACACGCAGTTGGCGGCGCATGTCAAGGCCGATGGAGAACAGCGCGCAGGGGGCGGCGGTCGCGCCCACCAGGGTGGCGGCACGGTCCAGCGGCGGCCATAACCCGATGCCGGTCAGGCAGAGGAAGGCTCCCGCGATCATGCTGAGAATCAGCGGATTCATGAATACGGCCCGCATCAGCACCGGGCGCAGGCCGCCGGTTGTACCGGGCCGCTCGCGCTGCCGCAGGGTTTCCAACTGCACCTGGCCCAAGGCGATGGTCACGATCGGGATGATGGTCAGAATGCCGGCAATGACCAGGGCCTCCCGGTTGCCGGGCAGGAGGTTCATGATGATCGGCAGGCCGACGAAGGAGGTGAGCGAACTGCTGCACGACATGCCTGTGACGGCGGCCGGGCCGGCGCCGCGCCGTTTCAGCAGCAGGTCGCCGGCGTAGCCGATGCCGTAGGCGACAAGCTGCGAAACCATCAAGCCGACCCACAGCTTGCCCTGGAATAGTTCCGAGGGTTTGGCGTCGGCCATGATTCGGAAAAGCAGGGTGGGGAGGGCGAAGCGCAGCACATAGGCGTTTATGGGCAGGCTGATGGAGGCGGGCAGATAGCCGCCCCGATCGGCGGCTATGCCGACGGCGATAATCAGGAATATCGGGAGAATCGCGTACAGTATCTCGATCATGCGGGGCCCTTGCCCGAAAAGCGGCCTGGAAAGAGCGTGAATTATGTACATTCAACCATTGAGCCGAAAGAGTCAAGGTGGAGCGGGAGGAAGGAGTTTATTGTATCAGGCGAGAACCTGAAAACTGAAAAAAGCGCGATGAGATTTTTGTATTATTAGTATGTTACAGACATTGTAAAGCGCGCTGTGCTGGTGTACACCGATAACACACCCTAAAACCTTTATATAAAGCAGCGCGATCCGCCCATGCTGAAAAAAACGGCCCCAACCGATACCTCAGCCCTGTATTTCAACGCACGTCTGCTCACGAGCCTTTCGGCCATCCAAAGCAGCCCGCTTACCATTATCGAAGCCCCTATGGGCTACGGCAAGACCGTGGCCGTGCGTGAATTTTTCCGCAAACACCAGGTGCGCGCTCTTTGGGTGCCGGTGCTCGGCGCTTCGCCGGACGCTTTCTGGCGGGATTTTTGCCGGATGATTGAGCGTTCCTTCCCCCTGCAGGAGCGGATCGCCGAAGCGCTATCGCGGCTTGGCTATCCCTATGACTCCGTACGCGCCGCCGAGGCGCGTCATTTGCTGTCTGACCTGAATTTTTCCCGGAAAACCGCGCTGGTCATCGATGACTACCACCTTTTGCCCGACCAGGGCTTCGGCGCCTTTTGCGAACTGTTGGCCCGCGAGGGAAACAGCAACCTGCGCATTGTGCTTATCACCCGTGACAGCTACGCCGGGAATCGGAATCTGCTGGAGCTGAAAGGCGCCCTGGCCCACGTTGGCCGGGAGTTTTTTTCTCTGACGCCGGAAGAGATAAGGGAATACTACGCGCGTTGCGGCGCGCCTGTGGACGAAAAAGACGCGCGGCTGCTCCACGCCGGCACGGGGGGGTGGATCAGCGCGCTCTACCTGCACCTTCTGCTGCGCGTCCGGGGCGACGAGCTTGATTGGCCGTGCCCGGTCAACGCCCTGGTGGAGAAAGAGATTTACGCCCCCTTGTCCCCTGGGGCGAAAGAACTGCTTTTCTCGCTGTACCCGCTGGAGCGCTTCACAGCGGAGCAGGCGGCGTTCGTGCACGGCGGCGGCCATACCGGGGCGCTGCTGGACGAATTGTGCCGGAAAAACTCCTTTGTCGCCTTTGACGAGGTCGGCCGATTTTACGCCATCCACGGCATATTCAAGCAGTATATCGAAGAGCTTTTTAGCCGCCTCCCCATGGGCCGGCAGAGAAAAATCCACAGCATGTGCGGCGACTGGTTCGCGCGAGAGGGTGAAATCGCTTCCGCCGCCGAGGCGTACTATCGGGCCGGGGATTTTGAAGAGGCGTTGTGTGTGCTGGAAAGCGATATGAGCCGGAACCTAGTCACAGAGCGGGCGAGCTTTTTTGTGGACCTGTTCAGGGCCTGTCCGGAGGAAATTCTCGATCGGCATTTGCCGGCCGCCTTCAAATACGCCATTGCCGCCTATTGTTCCGGCGAATTTGCGCTTTTCGGCGCGCAATGCGGTTGGCTCGCGAAAAAGTGCGCAATCATGCCGGACAGCCCGGAGACAGACGCCTGGCGGGGCGAACTGGAGTTCCTCCGATCCCTGGCGGCTTATAATGACATCAAAGCCATGAGTTCCCATCACCGCAGGGCCAACGCGCTGCTCGGCAGGCCCACCCGGCTGTTCGGGCCGGATTCGCCCTGGACGCTCGGCTGCCCTTCTGTGTTGTTCATGTTCCACCGGGAGAGCGGCAAGCTCGAAAACGAGCTGCAATTGATGAAGGAATGTTTGCCCCACTATTACCAGTTGGCGGCGAATCACGGCGCTGGCGGCGAATACCTGATGGAGGCCGAAGCACTCTACAATGCGGGCGATTTTGAGAACTCCGCCGTGATTTGTCATAAAGCCGAGGCCATGGCGCTACGGCACAGCCAACTCGGCAACCTGTTCTGCGCCTTGTTTTTGCATCTGCGCCTGGCCCTGGTCCGGGGCGACTTCAGCGCGGCCAAGCTGTTGATTGAGGAAATGCGCGGTCTGATCAAAAAAAATCGGGACTATTTTTTACTATATACCGCCGACTTATGTGAAGGCTGGCTTTACGCCATTCTTGGACTGAACGATAAAATTCCAGCTTGGCTGCGGGCCGATTTTCGTGAAGATACCCGCCTGTACGCCTTTGCCAAGGGCTTTTATTACCTCACGCATGGGCGGGCCTTGCTCCTGGCCGGGCAATACGCAAGAACGCTCGGCCTGTTCAGCTACCTGCTTGAGGCGGACGTATTCAGCAAAAATCTGCTTTTCTCCATCTATGCTCGGATATATACAGCCGCGGCCCTTCAGGGGATGGGCAGGGGCGTTCAGGCGGCGGAAGCGCTGCAAGGCGCCCTGGAAGCCGCCTTGCCTGATCGCCTGTATATGCCGTTCTCGGAAAACTTTGATTTAATACGATCGGTTCTGGAAAGGTCGCTTCCGACGTATGCCGCGTCCTCCCCCCTGAGGGAAGGCGTGGAGCGGATTATGGGCTTGGGCGTGCTGTGGGAAAGGCAGAAAAATACCATTGTGGCCCGGCACTTTTCTTCCGGCGGCGTTTCCCTGACCCGGCGCGAGCTGGAAATGGCCCGCCTTGGGGCAAACGGCAAGCCATTCAAGGAAATCGCGGATATTTTGAATATCGCGCCCGCCACGGTCAAGCGGGCCTTTGCCAATATGTACAAAAAACTTGGTCTCAAGGGACGGGATGAGTTGGGGCAATATCTTGCAAGCCAGGGGCTGGGCGGACTTCCAGCAAAGGGGAAGCCGGCTGTTTTCACCGGTAAAGAGTCAAGTGGGGACTAGCACTCCAGAGTTAGCAAAAAAAATTCTATATTAGCCTAACACATTAAAAATATTTATATTGTACGCATAAAAACACCCCCTGGCACACATCCTGGGTGTGTTGCAAAAAAAGAAATCCGCTGTATTTAAGCAATACAGCGGATTTCTTTTTTTATGTTTTTTGCATAATATGGCTATAATATTAATGTTTTTTAATAGGACTTTGCGGCTGGCGCTGTTTCTATCAACAACTGCGCGAAACCGGCCTTTCACGCCCGGGTCGTGGGGCTGGCCTGGAATTTCTGATGATACGGGCGGTTTTTCCGCCCGCGCGGGAATGGCGGAGTAGTACATGTGAGTGCTCAGCGTGCGGCAAACGCCTTTTCACATCTCGCAGAAAAGGCGGAGCGTTTCGTGCTTCCCTTTCGCCATTCCCGCGCGGGCGGGAAGCCGGTCCCTTTCATGAGCCACAAAAAAGCCCCGGCATTGGTCTACCCCCTGTCTGCCTGACGGGGCCAGGCCAATGCTGGGGTTTTCTTTATAGCTGCGAGCTTTCCTACTGGCAGGAATAGTCGTCGAAATACCCCTGGATGAGCACCACAGGCGTGCCTTTGTCACCGCTGCCGCTGATCAGATCGCAGAGGCTGCCGAGAAGGTCGACATAATTGCGGGGCGTAGTGCCTTCACTGACACAGGCTTTACTTCTGTCCTTGTTTTTCTCGCGGATCATTTCCGTGATGGCGACGGCTTTTTCCGTGCCGCTCAGGTCCTTGCAGAGGGTATCGGCCAAAAGCTTCATTTTGAGTTCACGGGGCTGGCCATTGAGCCCCGCGGTATAGGCGGGCGATACAACAGGGTCGGCCAGTTCCCAAATCCCGGCGCGGGGGTCTTTAAAGGCGCCGTCGCCATAAATAAGCACTTCTGGGGCGATGCGACATTTCTGCTCAATTGTGCCGCGCACCTGGCGGACGAAATCGTCGCAGTCGCGCGGGAAAAGCTTGAGGGCGTTGCTGTCGGAAAGGTTGGAGCCGAGGATGCCGTACTGCGGGTTGTAGCCGCTGCCGTTCACGGGCTGGGAAAGCACATCGCCCAGAGTGAAGACGGATTTCCCCCCGGCTTTTTCCAGACGTTTTTTGGTGAGCATGCGGGTATGGATTTCGCCCACCAGCACGTTAGGGGTCAGGTCGAGGATGCGGCGGGGGTCATTGGAGAGGTGCACCTCGATATTGTCGCCCGCCTGCTGATAGAGGGAAATATAGTCCACGCCGGTAAAAGGGTGGCAATAGTCGCCGGTGATCTCGCGGAAACGCTTGGCGGAAAAGAAATTTTCCTTGTAATCAAACAGCGTGTCCACATCCTCGGGGTTCATGATCGGGTTGCCGACCTCGTCGCCGGGGAACTGAAGGAGCAAATGCACCTTTTTCGCGCCGCGCGAGATGCCTTTGAGAATGTTCAAAAAGCGGTTGCGGCTCAGAATGGGGAAGACCACGCCCACTTCGCCGTCAGGGAATTTGCGTTGAATGTCCTCCGCAATGTGGTCCACCGTGGCGAAATTGCCCTGGGCTTTGGCGACCAGAGCTTCCGTGACGCCAACCACGTCGGTGGAGCGCAGGGCAATGCCTTGCGCATGCAGCGTTTTTGAGAGGGAATCCGCGACAATACCCGCGAGATCGTCTCCGCGGCTGATGATAGGCAGACGCACTCCGAGCGCCTGTGTTCCGACATGCCTCATGGCCGAAATCTCCTTCGTTTTTGTTTCTTGCGGGCTTATGCGGAAAAAGTCCAGAGAATTTTTTTTGGCCGGGGCGAGAGGTGGACCGCCGGCATCCGGCAGTCACTTTTCTATAAAGTAAGTCATGGGTTTTTAAAAAAATCACGGTATTTTTTTGATATAAAACATATGGTTGAAAAAGTTTTGTCATTAACACATATTAATGAGGTCACTTTATGCGGCTGCGGTGAGGATTCCGACTTGGCGGTTACGATCGCCGGGACGCGGCTGTATTTTTCACCTGGGAGGATACCATGCGCCAGATCTGGCTGCTGCTGTTTTTTCTTTGTGGTATCACCGTGACGCATAGTTCGGCGGTGTGGGCCGAATCAGGCGAACCGGTTCCCGAGGAGGTTCCGGCCACGCGGGACAAGTCGGGTTTCACCGCGCTGCTTTATTTTGAGAATGACCTTTTTTACGGAGAAGATCGCTATTATACCAATGCCGTGCAATTGCGGTTGATCAGCCCTGATTTGAGTTCCATCGCGGAGAGTCCCATTTTTCCGGGCGGCGTGAGCGGCATGCTGAGCGACATCCCCTTCCCGGGAAGCTCGGATGCCTCGCAATTCAATATCTCTTTGGGCTTCGGGCAGCACATTTATACTCCGGAAGACACGGACGCTGAAAACCCGGATCCGAACGACCGGCCGTATGCCGGGTATCTCTATGGCCTTCTGGCCCTGCACGCCAAAAAACACAATAGACTGGACACGGTCGAACTGGCCGCCGGGATGATCGGCCCCAGCGCTTTGGGTGAGCAGGCGCAAAACGAGGTGCATCGCATACGTGATATCAGCACGGCCAAGGGGTGGGATTATCAGTTGAAAGACGAGCCCACGGCTATGCTCACCTGGACCCGCGTTTGGCGTCTGAATTCTGAATACTCCGGCAATTGGGGAGCGGATTTTCTACCGCGTATGGGCATAAGTCTGGGTACCCCCTATACCCAGGCCACCGTGGGCGCCGAAGCGCGCTTTGGCTGGAATTTGCCGCCGGATTACGGCTCCTCCTGCATCCGGCCCGGCTCCGGCATTAACGCTCCGGCCGGGGACGAAGCCCTGGCCCCACTCAAAGGCGATTCGGCGTGGAATAATTTGAGCGCCTATCTTTTTGTCGGTTGCGACGGGTGGGGCGTGGCCTACAATTCCTTTCTGGACGGGAACCTATGGAAGGACAGCCGCAGCGTGGACAAATTTCCCTTTGTGGCGGAAATAAGCGTCGGGGTTGCCCTGAATATCTATAGCGCGCGCCTGACTTACACCTACCGCCACCGCACCAAGGAATTCCACGGCCAGGGAACAGGGCAGAATTACGGCTCCATCACTCTGGGGTATACTTTTTAGCCAACCAGCCAAGAGCGGCGGCACATTTTCGCCGCTCTCAGTCCTGTCGGCTTCTTATGGCCAGAACCTTGTCAATGCGGTTGCCGTCAAGGTCCACCACCTCAAAGGTCCAGTCTTCCCAGGCCACCGAGTCCCCGGTGCGCGGCAGGCTGCCCGCCAGCCACAGGATTAGCCCGCCCAATGTATGGTAGTGGCCCTTGCCCTCCTCGGGTAAGGTTTTTAGCTCAAGTCGGTCCTTCATCTCCAAAACGGGGATTGCGCCGTCGAGCAGCCAGGAGCCGTCTTCACGCCGGATTGCCCACCGCTCGTCCGGTTTGCGGGGCTTGAACTCACCGGCCAGAGCAACCAACACGTCGTGCAGGGTGACAAGCCCAATCACGCTTCCATACTCGTCGACCACAAAAACGAGATGGGCGCCTGTCTCCCGGAAATGCTCCAGCAGTTTCAGCCCGGTCAGGGATTTCGGCACATAGACGGGAGACTGGAGGCTTTTTTGTACGTTGATGGGCAGATTGGCCACGCATTGGCTGAGTATTTTTTGGGCGGTGATCACGCCCAAAATGGAATCCAGTCCGCCCCGGCACACGGGAAAACGCGATATCCCGGACTCCAGCACCGTTCTTAATATTTCCCGTGGCGGAGCATCGGCATGCAGCCAGACGATTTCCTTGCGCGGAGTCATCAGGGAATCCAACTGCCTGTCGTCCAGGCGGAGCACATTACGGACCAGTCTGTGTTCCTGCTTTTCAATTACCCCACTCTGCGCTCCCTCGGCCAGTATGGAATGGATATCCTCTTCGGTGAGATGGGCGTCGCCCAGATCTTTTTTTCCAATGAGCCGCACAATGCCGTCGGTTGAAAGACTGAGAAGCCAGACAAAGGGCGAGGAAATCAGGGCGAGCAGAGAAATCGGACCGGCCACTCGCCTGGCGATTCGCTCCGAACTGAGCTGGGCGATGCGCTTGGGAACAAGTTCGCCCAAAATAATCGAGAAGTAGGTTATGCAGATGACGACGATGGCTGTGGATGCGGCGGAGCTGGCCGAAGAAGACAGGCCAAGCTGACGGAGCCAGGCCGCGAGCGGGACGGCCAGGGCCGCTTCCCCGAAAATGCCGCTGAGCAGCCCGATGGCCGTGATACCTATTTGGATGGTCGATAAAAAGCGCGTGGGATTTTCCCCCAGGGCGAGCGCCCGCCGCGCCGGCGCGTCGCCTTTTTCCGCAAGCCGTTTGAGCCGGTTTGGACGGGCAGTGACCAGGGCGATTTCCGACATGGCGAAAATGCCGTTCAACATGATGAGTAGAACCAGAATGGCTATGTGCACAGTGCCTCCTCCGCGCCGGGCGTATTGGATATCATGCCCGCGTCCGGGCGCGTATTAGGCGAGGGGGGGGGGGGGCATATGAACTGCCCCGCCCGGGTTCATGTGAGATCTTTTTTTATCACCGCCGGGTTGCCAGCGACAAGGACGTTGTCAGGCATATCGCGTAGCACGAGCGAGCCGGCGGCAATCACCACATTATTACCGATGGTCACGCCCGGCATGATCACAGCCCGCCCGCCCACCCAGACCTGATTGCCGATGCGCACCGGCTTTCCCGACTCTTCGCCGGAAGAGCGGGTGGCGGCGTCCAGTGGGTGTACGGCGCCGTATATATGCACGCCGGGCCCCAAAAGGCAGTCATCGCCGATGCGCACCTCGCAAATATCCAGGACAACACAATCAAAATTGGCAAAAAAACGTTTGCCCACATGGATGTTATAGCCATAATCGCAGTGGAAGGGCGGCTCAATAAGGGCTCGGGAATCGCCCAGAGAGCCGAACAGTTCCCGCAGAAGAGCAATACGTCTCTCGGATTCCGTTTCAGCGGTGGCGTTGAAAAGTCGGGTCAGTCTGCGGGCGGCCAGGCGCTCGGTCACAAGTTCCGGGTCATAGGCATAATAGGGCAGTCCCGCGAGCATACGTTCCTTGTGCGTCAAACTATCTGAACTCATAACGGCTCCTGCGGGTTCGGCGTGATTGATGCATTGCGCTGGCGCCTCAAAAAATGTCCTTTTGCGGCATTTTCGCAGAAGCGCGCCGGATTTGCTTGGGCGGGAGAAAAATGCCGTTTCACCCTTTCAGTCGTAAATTTTTCCAAAATGCTAACCAAGTAGCCGAAGAAAGGAGTATTAGCCACCCACGTATAAAAACATGTAATGAGCCGACTAGGCAACAGTGGCAACAGCCGGGCCTCACAAGGTTGATACCTGTCTGTCGCCCATAAAAGAAGCGGCAGGTGGCTTTCCCGCCCCGTACGGAGACAATGAAAAATAAAAAATCCCGAAAACCCTTTGTTTTTTGGCTTTCGGGATTTTTCGCGTTCTAATCGAAAAAAAGTTGATGGTGGAGGCGGCGGGAATTGAACCCGCGTCCGAGAAGCATTTGTGCAAAGCGTCTACAGGTTTAGGTCAGGTACAATTTTCGTCGCGAGCTTAGCCCCTGACCGGGCGGCCGTTGACAATCCCGCCGTGCTCTCCTCGCGTTTATGCCGGTGGGCGTACATAAGCGCCAGCCTGATAGTTTTCGCCGGTTCAGGGTATCAGGCGTCGCCTGATCCGGCGCGACGGCAATTAAGCCGCCAGTGCGTAAGCGTAATCGTCGTTGTTGGCAATTACTTTTGTGCCGCTTTTAACGAGGCCAGCGGCGCCTCGACCTGCAACCTTGACGTCCGCATCCCCGTCGAAACCGGTGCGCCCCCATTAGAGAACCCGTTAGGGTAACTTTTACGGCATCAAGCCAGGCGGTATTACACCGTCCTTAGTTATACACTATACGTTCGATCCAGCGAATGGCAAGCATTTTATTTCTGGATTATTGCACTATAACCTTCGGCGTATATGTGTCGAATGCTTGTGCTGTATTTCACAGATCCAAATTGGGGAGTTGCGAAATTTACATTTGTGTGTATTATAATAGCACATTTGACTCATATTCTGTTTATCTAGGAAGGCCGCCGCCGGGGACCGTAGGAACTCGGCGGAGGGTATTTTCACGAGGTTATCCTCAAATCCGTAGCGCATGGAGGATATCATGAGCGAACGCGTACTTATGGAAGGCATTTACTATGCGGACAGCTTTCCTGATCCGAAAACGGATCCGGATACGCTGTATTTCATTCAGATCGACAAAGATAAATGCATCGGTTGCGACACCTGCCAGGAGTACTGTCCCACAGGCGCTGTTTGGGGCGATTCAGGCGACCCGCATGAAATCAAGTATCGGGAAGCGTGCATTAACTGTGGCCAGTGCCTCACCCACTGTCCGGTGAGCGCCATTTACGAAGAGCAGTCCTGGGTTTCCAAAGTGAATAAAATGCTGGCTGACAAGAGCAAGAAGGTCATTGCCATGCCAGCCCCGGCGGTGCGTTACGCTTTGGGCGACTGCTTCGGCCTTCAGCCCGGCACGGTGACCACCAACAAAATGCTGGCCGCCCTGAAGAAACTCGGCTTCGACCATGTTTGGGACAACGAATTCACGGCCGACGTTACCATCTGGGAAGAAGGCGACGAGTTCGTGAAGCGGCTGACCAAAAAGATCGACGCGCCGTTGCCGCAGTTCACTTCCTGCTGCCCTGGCTGGCACAAGTACGTTGAAAGCTTCTATCCCGAACTGCTGCCGAATCTTTCCACAGCCAAGTCACCCATCGGCATGCTTGGGGCGCTTTCCAAAACCTATGGTGCCGACACCCGCAAATACAACCGGGCCGACGTCTATACGGTTTCCATCATGCCCTGCACCGCGAAAAAATACGAAGGCATGCGTTCCGACCTGTGGTCCTCGGGCTATCAGGATATCTACGCCACCATTGACACCCGCGAACTCGCCTACATGCTGAAGCAAGCCAAGATTGACTTGAATGCCATGCCCGAAGGCGAACGTGATTCCCTGATGGGTGAATCCTCCGGCGGCGGCACGCTGTTCGCCGTTACCGGCGGCGTTATGGAAGCCGCTTTGCGCTTCGCCTACCAGGCTGTCACCAAGACGCCGCCTCCGTCGTGGGATTTCACGGCCGTGCGCGGCCTGAAGGGCGTTAAGGAAGCCGACATCGCCATCGGCGACGTCAAGATCAAGGTGGCGGTCGTGCATGGCGCCAAGCGCTTCAAGGACGTCTGCGATCTGATCAAAAGCGGCAAATCGCCTTGGCAGTTCGTGGAATTTATGGCTTGCCCCGGCGGTTGCGTTTGCGGCGGCGGCCAGCCTATTCTGCCCGGCGTGGTGGAATCGGCTGAGCGCGCGACCAAGCGTTTCATGGCCAGCTGCCAGAAACGCCTGAAAATGATGTCTGAAAACAGGGCCTAAGGAGGGTGGATATATGAACATCACACGTCGTTTCTTTCTGAAAGGCGGCCTGATTGTGGGCGGCGCCGCTCTCATGGGCATTCGCTTCACCGGCGCGGCCATTGCCAAGGTGAAAGCGCTGAAGGAATACATGCAGGATCGCATTGACAGCGTTTATAAAGCGGATGCGACGTTCAAGCCGCGCGCTTCGCAGGACAACATCCAGGTACAGGCCCTGTACAAGAACTATTTGGGCGAGCCCGGCGGTAATGTTTCCCACCAGTATTTGCATATGCATTTTACCGACCGCTCGCACCACTTGAAGGCCCTGCAGGCCAGCGGCAAGTATTCGCCCAATCCGCGCATGGAAGAGTTCCAGGGCAATTCCTACCCGTACGAAGCGTAGTTACTGGAAGACTTCTGTATAAAAAAAGAGCGGCTGGAGTACTCCGGCCGCTCTTTTTTATACTCATGGGGCAAAATCGCTTGCGATGGGCCGGGGAGAATTCCGGCCCATCGCCGTTAATGGCTAATGCAGGATTGAAGGCAGGAACAGCGCTATCGGCGGGATGTACGTCACCAGCAGCAGCACAAAGAGGTACAGGAAGAGGTAGGGGACAATGGACCGCGCAATGGTCCCCGAGGGCTTTTTCAACACTGACTGCACCACGAAAATGTTCAGACCAAAAGGCGGCGTGAACATGCCAATGGACAGGTTGATGCCGAAAATGATGCCCAAGTGGACAGGGTCAATGCCCAGGCTGCGGGCCGTGGGCAGCAGTAGCGGTGCCAGAATCAGCACAGCGGCGCCTGGTTCGAAGAAGCAGCCCACAATGAGCAGCAGCACGTTCAGGAACAGCAGGAAGCCGTAGCGATCCATGCCCTGGAGCAGGGACGTCAGCAATTGCGGTAGCTGCGCCATGGTAGCGGCTTGGGCAAAGGTGATGGATGCGGCCACCAGGATGAAGATCTGCGAGGTGATCTTGATGGAGTCCAGCAGAATGCTAGGCACGCGTTTTACCGAAACGTCACGCAGCACGAAAATTGGCACGACCAGACCGTACAGGGCGGCAATGGCTCCGGCTTCCGTCGGTGTACACACGCCGCTGTAAATGCCGCCGAGAATCAGAACGGGCAGCACCAGCACGGGAATGCCCCGATACCAGGCCCGGCCCACGCTGGGCATTTCCGTCATGCTTTCGTCCGTCACGGCCGCGGCGGTGTTGGTGGTGCGCCCCTTGAGGAACAGGTAGAAGCCGACCACAATGACGATCAAAATGCCGGGAACGATGCCGCTTTCAAACAGATGCGCGACAGAGGTTTCCGTGGCTACGCCAAAAATGATTAGGGTGATGCTCGGCGGAATGATCGTGCTCAAGGCCCCCGAAGAAGTCAGCAGGCCAATGGCGAGGCGCTCACCATAAGCTTTTTCCATGGGGTTGTAGACGACCTTGCTGAAAGTGGCCACGGCGGCCGGCGCCGATCCGGAAATGGCGCCGAAAAAGGCGTTGGCCAGAAGGCAGGCTATGGACAGCCCGCCTCGGATATTCTTCAATGTGACCGCGAAAACCATAATCAGCCGCGGCCCTAAGCTGCTGACCTGGATCAGGTTGCCCGCGAAAACGAAAAAGGGCACGGCCATTAGACTGGTCTTGGTCAGGCTTTCCACCATGCCGGTGAACACGGCCGCCAGGGGCACGTCGTTGATGAAATACTGGAGATACAGGGTGGCGGTGAGAATGACCGCGTACAGCGGTATATTCAGGAT
>JAVBVM010000051.1:0-12960 GCA_031554295.1 Desulfovibrionaceae bacterium
TCCCGACACCGTCCCCTTCCGCATCGTCGATTTTCACGCCGAAGCCACCAGCGAGAAAAAAGCCCTGGGCTGGCACCTCGACGGCCGCGTCAGCGCCGTGCTCGGCACCCACACCCACGTCCAGACCGCCGACGCCATGCTTCTGCCCAACCGCACCGGCTACCTCACCGACGCCGGCATGTGCGGCGTCGAAGCCTCGGTCCTCGGCATTGACGCCAAAACCAGCCTCAAACGCTTCCTTACCCGCTTGCCCGCCCCCTTCAACGAAGCCAAAGGAACCGCCGGCCTCAACGGCGCCCTGGTCACCCTCGATGACGACGGCCGTTGCGCCGGAATCCGGATCGTCCGCGACAACAGCCCGGCTGATACGGCGGAGTAAAGACGCCCCGGACGGCGCGGGCGGAGACGCGGGAGCCCCGACCGCTCCGCCTCGTTCCCGCCCGAACGGGAATCCGGCGGTTCGCGCGCGCCGCCTTTTCGGCTTGCCGCCGCCCGGACTTCGGGGTAGTCAAGGCGGTGTGGAAACGGAGGTTTCCGCTCAAGGGCGGCGGCAAAAGGAAACGCCGGGGGCGCCCGGAACAGCCGATCGGAGCCGCGGGGGCCAAGGCTTGCCCGGAGCGCGAACTTACCGCGAAGCGTACAAACGGATCATAAAAATAGAAGGGTTTCCAAAGGGATTCCGTCCCTTTGGCCCCCGGAGGCCCGCCTTTCATGTCCACCTCCCCATCCATCGCGCAAATCAAGGCATCGGCCGGTTCCGGCAAGACCTACGCGCTGACGCAACGCTTCCTGGGGCTGCTGTCGCGGGCCGGGGAGCGGGCGGCCGGGGCGGCCTGTTTGCGCGGTCCGGAGGGCGGGTTCGCCTGGACGGATATCCTGGCGGCCACCTTTACGAACAAGGCGGCGGGCGAGATGCGCCAGCGGGTGGTGGAACGCTTGAAGCGCTGCGCCCTGGGGCTGGAGGGGCCGCACAAGCTGGAGGGGGCCTGGACGCCGGACAAGGCCGCCTATTGGGTGGATACGCTGCTGCGCGGGTATGGATCGCTGAATATCCGCACCATTGATAGCCTGCTGATTACGCTGGCGCGCCTGTGCGCGCTGGATTTGGGACTGCCGCCGGCCTTTGAGCCGGCTTTCAGCCGCGCGGACTATTTCGATCCACTGTATGAGGAGGCCGTGGCCACAGGCGGGGTGGAAGGCGGGGAATTCGCCGAGCCGTTGCGGGCCGCGTTTCTGGATCTGCTGCGGCATACGAACTTGAAAGGCTTTGATCTGGGCGCCGATTTGCGGTCCAATCTCGGCTTTTTGTTTGACATGGCCATTGCCGGCGGGCCGCTGCCGGTGCATCCGGCGGAAGATCTGGCGGCGGAGCGGGCCGGGCTGGCGCGGGCGGCGGCCGAGGCCGCCCGGCTTTTACGGCGACTGCTGGAGCGGGAAAAGCTGGCCGTGAACGCGCGTTTCACCGCGCATCTGACGGAGTGCGACGGTCTGGCGGACGAATGGAAAATGCCGGAACGGACCTGGCCGTACAAGGCGGAATTGAACGAGTGCCTGAACGCGGCTTCCAAGGGTTGCGCCAGCCTTGAGACCGAACGCGCTTTTGAATCCTACGCGGCGGCCTGGAAGCGGGCCGAGCGCGGGATGATCCTGCTCACCCGGGCCATGCGGCTGGCGCCGCTGGCGCGCCTGGCCTCCATGCTGGCGGAGCGCCTGCCGGAATTCCAGCGGCGCAACGGACTGGTCCCGCATATCCTCACGCCGCTGCACGTCCGGCGCATCCTGGACGAGGGCGCGGCCAGCGACGCCTTTTGCCGCCTGGGCTCGCGCATCGCGCATATTCTGGTGGACGAATTTCAGGACACCAGCCGCGAACAGTGGGCGGCCCTGGAGCCGCTGGCGGTGGAGTGCTTGTCCTCCGGCGGCACGCTGACCCTCGTGGGCGACGTGAAGCAGGCCATCTACCGCTGGCGCGGGGGCGACGCCGCCCTGTTCGACGAGGTGGTGACCCGGCCGGAACTGACCGACATGCTCCCCGGCCAGGCCGAAATCGCCACCCTGGACTACAACCGGCGCAGTTGCCGGGCCGTGGTGGCGCACAACAACCGGGTATTTTCCCGCCTGGGCGAGGCGGACACGGCGCGCTGCGTGGTCGCGGCCATGCTGCCCGCCAAGCCGCCGCGCTACGTGGACGAGGCGGACATCCGCGCGGCCGAGGCGCGGGCCGGGCGGGCCATCCGCGCCGCCTTCGCCGACGCCCGGCAGGATATGCCGCCGGAAAGCGCGGGCCGGCCGGAAGGCTACGTGCGACTGCTGCCCGTTGCCGGGGCGAATACGGCGGAATACAACGACGAGGCGCGCGAACGGCTGCGCCTGCTGCTGGAAGAACTCGCCCCGCGCCGCGCCTGGAAGGATGTGGCCGTGCTCGTCCATAAAAACGCCGAGGCGGCCCTGGTGGCGGAATGGCTGATGGAATGGGGCGTGCCCACGGTTACGGACCAGAGCCTGGTGCTGGCCCGGCACCCGCTGATCCGGCAAGTGGCGGCCTTTTTGGCCTTCATGAACGACCCGGCGGATGACGTCAGCCTCTGGGCGCTTTTGTCCGCGCACGCGGAAGAGGCCCCCAGCCTGATCGGGGAGGAACTGCGCGCCCTTGATTTGACCCTCCCGCGCCTGGTTGACTGGCTGATGGAGCGCGGGGCCAAGCAGCCGCCGGGCGGCCTGGGCATGATCTTCCGCGCGGACTTTCCGCGGGCTTGGGAACGAATTTTCGCGCCCTTCCACCAGCGTTCCGGCCTGATCGGTCCCTATGACGCCACGGCCGAGCTGTTTTCCCGCTTTGCGGCGGCCGAACGCTTTCCGCTGGACATGGCCTGTTTGCGCCGCTTCCTGGAAATCGCGCACCGGGCCGAGGAGCGGGGGCTGGGCTCGCTGTCCGCCTTTCTTGAGCACTGGGCCGAGCATGGCGCGGCCGAACGCGTCCCCATGCCCGAAGCGCCGGACGCGGTGCGCATTTTGACCATGCACAAGGCCAAGGGCCTGGAATTTCCGGTGGTGATCATCCCCTTCCACCACCAGAGCGCGGGCGACATGGACCCGACGCGCTGCCGCCTGGGCGGCCGCGAACTGATTCTGCGCCCCAGCCCGGCCCAAGGCGGGCCCTATTACCACGCCTGCGCCGAGACTGCGGCGGAAAAGCTGCACGTGCTCTATGTGGCCTGGACCCGCGCGGTGGAGGAACTGTACGGTTTTTTGCCCGCCCCCGCGCCGGCCCGGACGGCCGGGAACCCGGCCAACTCCACCGGGGGTTCCGCCGGAGGCCGGGGCACAAGCCCGGCCGCGACGCCGGTGATGGCCGGCATCTATGCCCTGCTGGCCGCCGCCGGCATTGACCCCGGCGCGGAATACGAAACGGGAACGCAACCGCCCGCCCGGCCCCGGCCCAGCCCCCGGCAAGACGCGTTTTTCGCGCCCGCGCCCGCCGCGACGTCAGCCCGGCGGTCCGGCCTTTCGCCGGACCCCGATTGGCTGCCCATGGCCTGGCTGCCGCGCCTGAAAATTTTCCGCAGCCCGTTGGAGAATATCCGGCCCATAGGCCGCCCGGCGGCCCTGACCGAAGCGCAGCGCGGCCTGTTCGTGCACGGCTGCCTCGAGCAGTTGATCGCCCTGCCCTGGGCGGCCGGGGAATTTTCCCGCCAGACGTTGACCGACGCGGCGAACATCGCGGCAGCCGTCTTCCCCCTGGCCGTGCCCGATTCCCTGCGGGCCGAGGCCGTGGACATTCTGGCCTGGGTGGCGGACTTACCGGAGGCGGAGCGCTGGTTCCGGCTCGGGCGGGCCGAGCAGTCCATTCTGGACGAGCAGGGGACCGTGCACCGGGCGGACTTGCTGGTGGAGGACGGGACGCAGAGCCTGGTGATCGAATATAAGACGGGCGCGCCGAACGAAGCTTACCGCGCCCAAGTGGAGCGCTACCTGGCGCTGCTGGCGCGGCGGGACGAAAAAAAAGCGGCCGTTGCCGGCCGCCTGGTATATCTTGATTTGAGGAAAATCGAAAACATCCGGCTCAAAGAAGCTTAAGCCGGGCATGGAAAGGCGGTGCGAAAAACATTCAGCAACTGGGCGAAAAGAACCGATACAAACGCTCGTAGACGCCGCACACGCGGTAGGCCGTCCGCTCGCTCAAACCCGCGCTGCACAGTCTACAGTAAACGTGCAGCGGATTAAGCCGATGTTGAAGATAATTCTGCAAATGCCGCATGGATTCTCCCGCCTGCTCATGTCAACGCGCTTACTGTCCCTATCGGCACGTTGCGCAGGATACTTTAGGAAGTGCACACACCATGCCAAAACGCGCGTCATTCAGCCGCGCATCCCGGCTTGCATCTCTCCTGGCCGCCGCAGGCACTGGCAACCCGTATCCAACCGCTTCATCCATTATTTTTTAGAGGATATATATGAGAAATCCATGCCTGTCCAACAAAATTCTTGCCGCCCCTTCCTGGGTCATGCCCGGCACGGCGCTTGAGAACGCCCGATTCCTGGCCGGCTTTCCCGAAAATGTGCAGGAAATTGCTCTCTGTCTTTTTGACACCGATGACTGTTTGTCACAAGATTTGCACAAATTGCGGACCGAACTGGCCGCCCTCCCCCTGCGCCGCCACCTGCACCTGCCCATGGATCTGCCCTGGCACACGCCGGACAAGGCCATCCAGGCCGCGCTCGACCTGATGGAGGCCCTGGCCCCCAACGAATCCGTTCCGGCCGTGCTGCACCCGCCCCTTGGCCCCTTCGCCGGCCGCCTGGAGCCGTTCATCCGGGCCTGGCGGTCCAGCGGCCGTCAAAACCCCGACCTGCTCCTGGAAAATATTGACGGCGCGGATCTTCCCGCCCTCCTTCCGCTCATCCAGGCCCACGATCTCTCCGTCTGCCTGGACGTCGGCCATGCCCTGGCTTTCAATCAGACGAACCTGCTGGATTTCCCCGCCCTTCTCCAGCGGGTCCGCCTGCTGCACCTGCACGCCCCCGGCCACAATCCCGACCGCGTCGACGGCCACCGCCCGCTCACCGAGCTGACGCCCGAACAGCGGCGGTTCATGCGCGCCGCCCTGGCCGGCGCCCCGCCCGAGGCCGCAATTCTGCTCGAAATCTTCAATTGGCGAGGCTATCTTGAGTCACTGCCCGTTCTGGAACGGTTGCTAGGGTAAAAAGCCCAGGCGGCGCGAAAAGAAGAGCGCATGAACCCGGCTTTCGCCGGATGGCGGCGTATGGGGGGCGCGTTACGCGGCCGGCGGCGGTTTTCCGCCTTTCCCCACGCGGGGCGGAGGTCGGAAAGGCGGCAAGCGCCGGGCGCCGGATTCCCGCCCGCGCGGGATGCGTGCCGCATATGAAAAAAAGAAGGCCCGAAGGCCCCGAAAGCTACTCCCCCCCGCCGGAAGCGCCGGCAATCACCCCCGCGCGAGCGGACAACACCCGCCCGGCCAGGGGCGCCAGCCACTCCCGGTCATGCGACACCACAACGCACGTCATCCCCCGCCCCACCGCCGCCCGCAGGGTCTCGGCAATCTGCGCGCAGCCGGCCTCGTCCAGGCTGGCCGTGGGCTCGTCCAGCAGCAGCACTTTGGGCGACAGGACCAGCCGCGCGGCCAGAGCCACCCGTTGCGCCTCGCCGCCGGAAAGCTCGTGCCACTGGCGCTTCAGGAAGCGGCCAGGGTCCAGGCCGACCAAGCCCAGGGCGTCCTCGGCCAGGGCGCGGGCCAGAGGGATTTTCCGCACTTTCAAGCCGTAGTGGATGTTCTCTTCCACGCTACGGCGCAACAAATACGGTTCCTGCGGCAGCAGCGTCACCAGGCGGCGCAGTTCCGGCCCGCGCCCGTCCACCGGACGGCCCTCGAACAGGATGCGGCCGCCGGACGGCTCGTCCAGAAAAGCCAACAGGCGCAGCAGAGTGGACTTGCCGCTGCCGTTCGGCCCGACAATGCCCGTGCAGCCGCAGGCGGCGATTTCCAGGCGATCCACGCGCAGGGCCAGGCGCTCGCCGTGCTTGCGGGTGACGCCCTCCAGCGTATACAGGGCCCCATGTGGCGTGGGCGGCGCGGACGGACGGCAGGGCGCGGATGGCGCGGACGATGCAGCCGCATCAGTCAAGGACGGGGGCGGGCCCCCCCGGTTTGCGGAGATCATAGCCCGGCCCTCCGGCGGGCCAGCGCGGCCGTCAGGTTCAGCAGCAGGGCGATGGCCAGCAGCACCAGCCCCAGGGCGATGCTCAGGGAGTATTCGCCCTTGCCGGTTTCCAGGGAAATGGCGGTGGTGATGGTGCGGGTGTGCCACTTGATGTTGCCGCCCACCATCATGGCGATGCCCACCTCGGAGACGATGCGCCCGAAGGACACCACCGCCGCCAGGCCAAGCTGGTGTCGCGCCTCGCGCAGGGTGGCGAGCAGCAGTTGCGGCCCCTGAGCGCCCAGGGTGAGCAGGGTCAGGCGCAGGCGCGCGTCGGCCCGCTCCACGGCCAGGGCGGTATGGGCGATCATGATCGGTAAACCGAGCAGCACCAGCCCGACGGCCATGCCGGGGATGGTGAAGAGCAGGCCCAGGCCGCCCAGCGGCCCCATGCGGGACAGCAGCAAATAGACCAGCAGGCCGATCACCACTGTGGGCACGCTCAGGGCCGTATCCAGCAGCAGCTTGACCGCCTTGCGCCCAGGGAAATTGAAGTAGCCGACGCAGAAGCCGAGCGGCGCGCCCAGCAGCAAAACCCCGACCATGGCCAAGCCCGAGGTGGCCAGGGTGATGTAGATGGAGGAATAGGTTTCCGGGTCGCCCGCGCGAAGCAGGGAAAGGGCAACGCTGAAGCCTTCGGCAATCTGGTTCATGGCGGTTTCGCTGGTTCGGCGGGGTATCGGACGAAATCCCCCGCCCCGGCCG
This sequence comes from Desulfovibrionaceae bacterium, assembly GCA_031554295.1. Classification (GTDB taxonomy): domain Bacteria; phylum Desulfobacterota; class Desulfovibrionia; order Desulfovibrionales; family Desulfovibrionaceae; genus JAVBVM01. The sequence continues at coordinate 6,925 of JAVBVM010000051.1, forward strand.
TTCGCGACGGACCAGGGCGGGGGCGCTGTTCACGCCGGCGGCGCGGCCCTATTTCCCCGCGTTCGGGGTAAACAGCCGCTTATCCATCAGCTTGTAGTTCCTGATGAAATCCTGGGTGGACGGCTTGACCAGCCAGGCGGTGAAGGCCCGGGCGTTGGCGACGTTGGCGTTCGGGCACCTGGCCGGATTCACGGCCATGGCGCTATACTGGTTGAAAAGGCTGGAGTCGCCCTCCACCACGATCCTCAAAGGCGAGGGGCCCTTCAGGCCGGCTTCGTATTTGATCCAGGTGCCCCGGTCGGTCAGGGCGTAGCCGTCCTTTTCAGCGGCGACGGCCAGGGTGCGCATCATGCCCTGGCCGGCTTCCTGGTACCAGCCGTTGTCTTTTGCGGTCGGGTCAATGCCGGCGCCCTTCCACAGGCGCAACTCCAGGGCGTGGGTGCCGGACTTGTCGCCCCGGCTGATGAAGGGCGCCCTGGCCTCGGCGATGGCCTTCAGGGCGTCGGCCGCGCCTTTGCCGCCAACCTTGGCCGGATCGCCGGTGGGGCCGACCAGAACGAAGTCGTTATACATGATCTGGGTGCGCTCAATGCCGTTGCCGGCGGCCACGAACTTGGCCTCGGCCTCGGGGTCGTGCACCAGCAGGGCGTCAACGTTGCAGCTGGCGCCCATTTCCAGGGCCTTGCCGGTGCCCACGGCCGTCCACTTCAGCTCAATGCCGGTCTCTTTCTGGAAGAGCGGAGCCATGACGTCCAGCAGTCCTGTGTCCGCCGTGCTGGTGGTGGTGGCGAGCATAAGCGTGGAATCGGCCGCCAGGGCCGCCTGGGGAACGAAAAGAAGCATCAGCAGAGTGAATAGTACCGCGCGCATGGTTCCTCCGTGTGTATAACGGTTTGTTTTTTCAGTACCGATTATCCGATAAAGCGGGACCAAAAATCGTATGCGCAGAATATCCCCAAGTAAATATCCATGCAAGCCCTCACCGCCTTCCGGCCAGCGTCGAATAAAAGACAAACCTATACATACCTTTTCTTACCTGTTCCGACGCGTTCCGACCTGAAGCGGGAAAGTCTTTTCAAGCCGCCGCCGCCGGTATAAGACTTCAACACCATGTTCGCCACACCAAGGAGATGCCGATGAAACTGCTCGCCATTAACGGGAGTCCCCGTAAAGCGATGAATACCGCCAGCCTGCTGGACAAAATCGTGCGGGGGGCGGACTCGGCCGGGGCCGGGGCGGAACTGATCCACCTGCGGGATCTCCAGTTCAAGGGCTGCATCAGCTGCTTCCACTGTAAGGATATCGGCGGCAGGCACTACGGCCGCTGCGTGGTGCGGGACGACCTGACCGCCGTGCTGGACAAGGCGCACGAGGCGGACGTGCTGGTGCTGGGCTCGCCCTTTTATTTCAGCGTGGAAACCACCCTGATGCGCGCCTGCATGGAGCGGCTCTGGTTCCAGTATTATTTGTACAGCACGGTCAAGCCGCCGCTCTCGCCGCGCAAGAAGGCCACGGCCCTTGTTTACACCATGAACGTGCGCGAGGAGGACATGGCCGCCTACGGCAAGGACCGGCACATCGCCCTGTGCAAAGGGGTAATGGAGCGGCTGTTCGGCCCTTGCCAGGTGTTCCTGAGTTGCGACACCAAGCAGTTCAGGGATTATTCGAAGTACGACACGGATATTTTCGACGTGCCGGCCAAGCTGAAGCGCCATGAGGAGATCTTCCCCAAAGAGATGGAGCGGGCCTTTGAGCTGGGCGCGGCCCTGGTGCGCTAGCCGGCGGACGAGCGCCCCGGCCGCGGGGCTCCCCGAATACGAAAAAAATAAGACCGCCGGAGGCGGACCGCGGCGGAAAGGCGGGGAAAGAACTCAGTCAGCCGGAGCGTCCGGCGGACTGTCCGCCGGCGCGGCTTCCTCATGATCCTCCGACGGGTCGACGGGAACCAGCGGAACAACCGGCGCGGCCACCACCCGGTTGCGGCCCTCCCGCTTGGCCTGGTAAAGCGCCCGGTCCGCCGCGTTGATGGCGGCCTGCAAATAGAAATCGTTCCGCGCGCCCTGCCATTCGGGCAGCACCACGCACAGGCCCAGGCTGCAACTGAGCGGCACGCTGCCCTCGGGCAGTTCCACCGGGCTGTCCGCCACCGTGCGGCGGATACGGTCGGCCGCCCGCAGGCCCTGTTCCAGGTCCGCCCCGGCGAAGAAGAAAATGAACTCCTCGCCGCCGTAACGGCCCATGAAGTCCACATGCCGCAAGCCGGCCGAGGCGATTTTCACCAGATGGCGCAGGGCTTCGTCGCCGGCCAGGTGGCCGTGGGTATCGTTGAAGCGCTTGAAGTGGTCCACGTCCAGCAGGGCGATGCAGCAGGGAATGCCGTTGGCCGCCGCCGCTTCCAGCTCGCCCGGGGCCAGGGCCAGGAACGAGCGGCGGTTCAGGGTGTCGGTCAGCGGGTCGTGCTCGGCCAGGTATTTGAAACGCGATTCGCTCTGCCGCAGGGCCAGCACGGCGGAACTGCGCAACTCCACTTCGCGTTGCAGAGTGCGCGTCAGGCGCATCAGCGTTTTTTCCTTTTCGCGCAGGCTGCCGAGCGTGGCGTCGAGCTGCTGGATCATATTGTTGAAGGCCACGGAAAATTCGCCCAGAAAATCGACGCGCTGCGAAAAATCCCCCAACTCGACCTGGCGCACCTGCCAGGTGAGATGGCGCAAATGGGCCTGCAAAGCCTTCAACGAGCCGGCTATGAAGCCGCGCAGATCAATATCCTCGGAAAGATCCCCCCGGGCGAAATGGGAGAGGATGGAACGCAGGGCCGTCAGCATGGCGTGCAGCTCGCGCATTTCCTGGTATTCGGCCAGTTCGCGCGGCAATTCGGGCGCGAGGGAAGAATACAAAAGAGCCCGCACATGGCTGGCGGCCTTTTGCAACAGATCTATCCGGTCGACGCTCACGGCGTTCAATCGCTCGCCTTTGCCTTGAAGCGGCAGGTTCTGGCCCCGGTGCACCAGCAATCCACTTCATGCACGTCAAAGTTCCGGCCGGTGAAAGATTCCAGAATACCCTTGATGAAGCCTTCGTCGTAAACGCAAATCTCATCGTCGTGGTCCGGCAGGCCGGAGCAGTCCAGGTCTTCTTCCACAGTCAGGGTGAAATCCAGGGTTTTCGGGTCGGCCTGTTCCACGCGGAAAATGCCCACGCCCAATTCCTTGAAGCGATCCTGGATGATTTTGACCAGGCTGCTCAGGTCGTTGGCCTCGGCGCAATAGCGCTCGAAAAACTTTTTTCCGGCCAGGGTGCCGGCCTCGCGGAAAAGCGTGTCCGCCATTTCAGTGCCGAAGCGCTGTTCGATCACGTCGCGCAGGGTGAACTGCAAAAGGCGGTAAACCTCCACAGTCGTGGTGCCGCCCAAGGTCGGGCGGGCGACGTCCATGCTGGCCCCGACATTGTCCCAGGAAAATTCGTATTTGCGGCTCATCCCATTCCCTCATTCCAATGATAGACCTGATTCCCAATGGATTCCAACCCATAGGGCCCTATCAAGGTACTATGTATACGCAATACATAATACGCACCGCAAAGTAAAGGCTCGCTTCCTCCGCCGCGTAAAACCCCACGCGGGACGCCCGCCCGAAGACGGCGGGACATGTCGGTTTTTCCGGCACAAGCGCGCTTTCGCGCGCCGGGTCGACTTTTTTCCGGACATCAAATAAGATAGCCGCAGAAACAAAGCCTGTTTCGCCATATTCCAAGAGGAGCGTCTTTTGCTTCCGACCTTTACGGAAAAAATCAAGGAATCGGCCGTTTCGGTCCTGCCGGTGATGGCCATTGTGGTGCTCCTGCATTTCACCATTGCCCCGCTTAATCCGGGCCAGTTGCCGCAGTTCATTCTGGGCGGCGTTCTGCTCATTCTCGGTCTGGCCGTGTTTCTGATCGGGGCCGACCTCGGCATGGTGGCCTTCGGGCAGAAGGCCGGCTCGGCCCTTACCCACCGCCGCAGCCTGCTGCTGATTCTGGCCGCCGCCTTCGCCATCGGCTTCGCCATTACCATTGCCGAGCCGGACGTACAGGTGCTGGCCCGTCAGGTCAACCTGGTCAACCCTTCCATCGACCGCCAGAACCTGCTGATGATGATCGCCGTGGGCGTGGGCGGCTTTCTCATGCTGGGCGTGGTGAAAACCCTGCTGGTGCTGCCCTTGCGCTGGCTTTTGCTCGGTTTTTACCTGCTGGTCTTCCTGGCCTGCTCCTTTGTGGATTCCACCTTCGTGGGCGTGGCCTTTGACGCGGGCGGGGCGACCACCGGGCCGATTACCGTGCCCTTCATCATCGCCATGGGTATAGGCGTGGCCTCGGCCGCCAAGAAAAAGGAAGGGGATGACTCCAGCTTCGGCTGGGTGGGCCTGGCCTCCATCGGCCCGATCGCGGCCGTGGCCTTCATGGGCATGACTTCTCCGGCTTCGGAGAGCGCCCATTCGGCGGCTTCGGCCGCCGGCGCCAGCCTGGGCATGCTCGAGCGCTTTGTGCGCGTGCTGCCCGAAGTGGCGCATGACATCCTGTTGGCCCTGCTCCCGATCTTTATTATTTTTCTAATCTTCCAGGTCGTGCTGCTGCGCCTGCCGGCCGGGCAGGTGCGCCGCATGATCTCCGGCTTTATCTATTCCTTTATCGGCCTGGTGCTGTTCATGACCGGCGTGAGCGGCGGCTTCAGCCCGGCCGGGCAGGCTCTGGGCATGGCCCTGGGCGGCCACGGCGGCTGGGCGCTTATTCCGGTCGGCCTGCTGCTGGGGGCGGTGGTGGTGTGCGCCGAGCCGGCCGTCTGGGTGCTGACCGAACAGGTGGAAGAAATGTCCGGCGGCTATATCCGGCGGCCGATCATGCTGGCCGCGCTTTCGATCAGCATCGCCTGCGCGGTGGCTCTGGGCATGATTCGGGTGGTGACGGGCATGAGCATCTGGTATATGCTCATTCCCGGCTACGCTCTGGCCCTGGGGCTGACCTTTGTCTGCCCGCGCCTGTTCACGGCCATCGCCTTCGACTCGGGCGGGGTGGCCTCGGGCCCCATGTCGGCCACGTTCGTGCTGTCGCTGGCCCTGGGATCTTCGGCGGCGGTGGGCGGCAATCCGGCCACGGACGCCTTTGGCATGATCAGCATGATCGCCATGGCGCCGCTGATCACCATCCAGTTGCTGGGGCTGATCTTCAGGCGCAAGGAGAAAAAAGCGGCGGAAAAGCTGCGGAGGCAGTGCGATGAGCCAAGTATTCAGGCCCGGTAAAATGCTGATTTGCATGGTGGCCAGGCACCGGGGCGAACAGATCGTCGCGGTGGCCAAGGCCGCCGGCGCGCGCGGCGGCACCATCGCCCTGGGCCGAAGCACCGGCGACAACCCGATCCTGCGCGCCCTGTCCCTGGCCGACGTGACGCAGGACATCGTCTTCACCCTGCTCGGGCCGGAAGCGCGGGGCGTGATCAGCGCCGTGATCGAAGCGGCCGAAAAATTCCCGAAAAAGCTCCAGGGCTTCGCCGTGGTGCTGGATATTGAGGGCATGCTGACCCGCGTCCCCTCCCCCATGCTGGAAGTTTTGGAAACAAGGAGCGCGCCGATGGAATCCGGCTATACCCTGATTACCGTTATCGTGAACCACGGCTACGCCGACGACGTGATGGCCGTGGCCAGAAAGGCCGGGGCCACCGGCGGCACCATCCTGAACGCGCGCGGCACGGGCACGGAGGAGGACGTCAAGTTTTTCGGAATCAGCCTGGTCCCGGAAAAGGAGATGCTGCACATCGTCACCAGCCGGGAAAAGGCCGACGCCATTGTGGCCGCGGTGAACGCCATACCCAACCTGTGCGCGCCCGGCGGCGGCATTGTCTACCGCATGAACGTCGAGGAGTTCATTACCCTGGGCAAATAGGCCCGGCGCCGGGAGAAGACGGGCGAAACCGACATGCCGTTCACACTGGCCGGCGGCCGCCCCACCGAAGCCCCCCGCCCGGGTTTTGGGACCCGGGACCCGCGGCGCCCCGGGGGGGCCGGGGGG
>JAVBVM010000186.1:0-4793 GCA_031554295.1 Desulfovibrionaceae bacterium
AGCAGCATGCCCAACTGCTCGAGCAGGTCATGGCCGTCTTCGTAGACGCGCATTTCCGTGTCGCGGTCGAACAGCGCGTCCTGGTCCGGCCCCACCTCCGGGGTGAGCACGCAGGCGCCGCAGGAAGCGCCTTCCAGCAGGCGGAAGTTCACCTCAAAAGCGATGGATTCGTTGGGGATGCAGCGGGTTTGCGAGTAAATATCCAGCATCCGGGCGTAGGGCACGTCCTGGAGCGGCTCAAGGCCGTGGCCTTCGCGCAGCAGCTCGACCAGGGCGGAGCGCAGCGGGCGGTGCGCGGTCAGCACGCCGACGAAACTCAGCGGGTGCGCCCGTTCGGCGTGCGGGACGAAGGGGCGGTCGACGCCGAAGGCGGCCAGCCGGGAAGCGGGCAGCCGCCACAGATCCGGCAGCGCTTCGATCAGGGAGTAGTGCGGGGTGAAGACGTGATCGAACAGGCGGCCATAGTAGCGCTGCCAGTACAGGTTCAGGTGCGTGTCGATGCTCCAGAACACGGTCGGGCAGGGCAGGGTGTGCACGCCTTCCAGAAAAAGGCGCGGGCCCAGGCTTTCCTGCTGGGCGAAAAAGTCGAACTGATCCGGGGCCAGGCCCTTTTCCCGGAGCAGGGCCGGCAGATGCGCGATGCCCGGCTCGACCTCCAGCGGGGTGACCGCCGCCCCGGCCGCGCGCAGCATATGCGCCAGGCGCGGGCCGATGACAAGCGCGCGGAGGGGTTTGGCGGAACGGGAGCCGGGCATGACTTCCTTTGGCGCTCTTCGCGCGGTCAGCGTTTCAGGTGGGGGTCGATCAGGTCGCGCAGGCTTTCGCCCAGCAGGTTGTAGCCGAGCACGGTGAGCAGAATGGCCAGGCCGGGGTAGAGCGAGAGCCAGGGAGCCACTTCCAGGGCCTGCTTGCCTTCCAGCAGCATGTTGCCCCAGCTCGGGGTGGGCGGCTGCGGCCCCAGGCCGAGGAAGCTCAGGGACGATTCGGTCAGGATGGCCCCGGCCACGCCCAGCGTGACCGACACCAGCACCGGCGCGGCCGCGTTCGGCAGAATATGCACCAGCAGGATGCGCAGGGGGCGCGCCCCGGCCAGGCGGGCGGCGGACACAAAGTCGCGGTCGCGCAGGGAGAGCGTTTCGGCCCGCACCAGACGGGTCACCCCCATCCATGAGGTCAGGCCGATCACGATCATGATGTTGAGCAGGCTCGGCTCCAGAAAGGCGATCACCGCCAGGATCAGGAAAAAGGAGGGGAAGCAGAGCATGGTGTCCACCCCGCGCATGATCACCTCGTCGGCCAGGCCGCCGAAGTAGCCGGCGATCAGGCCGAGGGTCAGGCCGATGGTCACGGCGATGCCCACGGCCACAAAGCCCACCCAGAGCGAAACGCGGCCGCCGTACAGCATGCGCGCCAGCACGTCGCGCCCCAGGCCGTCCGTGCCCAGCGGGTGGGCGAGCGAGGGCGGCATGAGAATGGCGTCCAGATCCAGGGCCGTGGGGTCATAGGGCGCGATCAGGGGCGCGAAGACGGCCAGGGCCGACATGGCCAGCACCAGGAACAAGCCCAGGCGCAACATGCCGTGCCGGCCGATCAGCAGCCGGAAGGGCGCGGTCATGCCCCGGGAGAGCGCGCCGGAAAGCTTGCCGGAAAGCGCGAAGGACGGCTTCATGCCTCGCCTCCATCCGCCCTGGCGGCCGCGCTGGAGCGGATGCGCGGGTCGGCCAGGCCGTAGCTGGCGTCGGCCAGCAGGTTGCCGGCCAGGGTCAGGGCCGCGCCCAGCACCAGGTTGCCCATGATCATCGGGTAATCGCGCGACATGACCGATTGATAGAAAAGCTGCCCCAGGCCGGGCAGGCCGAAAATCGATTCCACGATTACGCTGCCGCCGATCAGCCCGGGCAGGGACAGGCCCAGGATGGTGATCACCGGCAGCAGGGCGTTGCGCAAGGCGTGGCGGAACACCACCACCCGCTCGGGCAGGCCCTTGGCGCGCGCGGTCAGCACATATTCCTGGCGCAGGGTTTCCAGCATGGAGGAGCGCATGTAGCGCGACAGGCCGGCCAGGCTGCCGAAGGTATAGATGAAGATGGGCAGGGCCAGATGTTTGACCACGTCGAGCATTTTGCCCACGGTCGAGAAATTGGCGTAGTCCAGCGAAGTGATGCCGGAAATGGGCAGCACCGGCCAGTGGATGCCAAGCCAGAGCATCAGCAGCAGGGCCAGCCAGAAACTGGGCATGGCAAAGCCGATGAAGACCAGGATGGTCATGGCCCGGTCAAAGATCTTTCCCTGGCGGTAGGCCGAATAGACGCCGATGGGCACGGCCAGCAGCAGGGTGAGCAGCAGCGAGGCCACGTTCATGCCGATGGTCAGGGGCAGGCGTTCGCTGATCTTGTCCCAGACCGGGCGGCCGTCGCTGGACATGGAGTTGCCGAAATCCAGCCGGGCCATGCGGGAAATCCACTGGACATACTGGACGTGCAGGGGCTGGTTCAGTCCGTACAATTCCTCAAAGCGCTGGCGCGCCTCGGAGTCGGCCAGCGGATTGAGCGAGGTCTGCATGTCCGTGGGCGAGCCGGGCGCCAGGTGGATGACCACGAAGCTGATCAGCGTGATGCCCCAGAACACGAGCAGCAGCCACAGCGCCTTTATGCCCAGGCGCTTCAGCAGGTTCGCCGCGCGGGCGACGCTCGCGTTTCGGGGGACGCCGGTCATAGTTCCTGATGCACCCAGGCGCGCAGCTTGTCCGCCTCGGCCCGCCAGGCGGCCGGGGACACGCGCTTTTCCAGAAATTGCCGGTACAGCTCGTCAAAAAAGGTCAGGGCCTTTTCCAGCAGGAAGAGCCGCTCCAGCAGGGCGGCGTCCGGCTCCACGTCGCCGGCGTCCGCGCCGTCGTTACGCTCGATTTTGGGCGTGCGCAGGCCGTTCAGGGAAAAGTCCTCGGCCTTCAGGGCCACGCGCCAGACGTCGGCGTCCTGCTCCAGGCGCACCAGGGCGCGCGTCACTTTTTTGCCGGTGGCCAGGCCCAGGCGCGCCTCGCGCAGGGGGGAGAGCGCGCCGGAAACCGTGGCCGTTTCCACGCTTTCGCCTTCGCCGCCCTGCACGGAAATGCGCTGTTCCATGAACACCGCGAAGTTCGTGCCGTCGGGCAGGCGGAACAGGCCGTTTTGCGTGTCGCTGGCAAACCACAGCCAGGTGAGGAATTCGCGTCCCAGGATTACGTCCGTGTCCTGGCCGAGATAGGGAATGTCAGACATTGCTCGTCCTTATAGTTATGTTACACTTGGGATTTCCGCCTAACGGCGGGCAAGGCCCGCCCGCGGAAATCCAGCGGGCCTTGCCGCGCCGCGTTTCGCAAGGCCGGAACGTTTACCCTGTGGAGCGTTTTCAGGCGGGCGATGCTCCATAATCAGGAAAACGGCGCTAAAAGACCGTGGCTTCCAGTTTGTCCAGGGCCCGCAAACCGGCCTCGTCCAGCATGCCGGCGGCCAGCTGGTAGGGGGTGAGGGGCTCCAGGCGCAGATCAAAGGTCAGGGTGAAGTATTCGCGGAACATGTCGACCATTTTCGACTGGGTGGAGGCAAAATAGATCACCTGGCCGGTGGTGTTCCAGAGCACGTTGAATTCCGCCGGGATCGGGAGAAAGTGCCTGAGCAGCCGGGCCTTGACGTGGTCCTTCAGCTCGCTTTTGCGCTCGCGCGAGAGGTAGGTTTTGCCCATTTCGCGCATTTTCGCCATTTCCTCGCGCTGGGCCATGGCGAAGTGCTTTTTGAACACCGCCGGCGGCACGCGCCGGGTGTCGAGCCGCAGGGAGAAGGCCAGGTATTCGCCCTTTTCCGGCGGCGCGGCGTGCCAATCCACGTCCAGCATGTCGTCAAAGCAGACCCAGCCGAAAGCTCGTTCGTCAGTGGCGGCGTCGATGTCGCGCATGGCGAACTGTTTGAGTTTGGCCGGAACGGACTGCCAGAAGCCGTCCGGTATCGGGTCGATGATGCGCAGCCGGGTGAAGCTGCAGGAGGCGTTCATAAAGCCCATGGAATCCTCGCTTTCGCGCATGGTTGATGGTGCGGACAATCAGTTGGATAGTACGGGAAGTGAAGAGATCTGACAATCCCGTGGCGAGAGGATTTCAAAAAAGTTGAAACTTAAAAAATTTTGTGTTATTTCCTGTCAGTCTCAGCATCGCGGAGACAAGTGACGGAAACGACCATGCGCCCGCATCCCGCCGAGCGTCCCGCCAGGCGCGCCGACAGGGAACGCCCGTGCTTTTTCAGCGCATTGCAGCGGGAGGAAACTTGCCGTACGATTTCGATACTCCGGTCAACCGGCGCGACACCACAAGCCTGAAGTGGGATTCCTGCGCGGAAATCTTCGGGGCTCGGGATCTGCTCCCCCTTTGGGTGGCGGATATGGACTTCCGCGCTTCCCCGGCCGTGCTGGAGGCTTTGGACCGCCTGGTCCGGCACGGCATTTTCGGCTATTCGCAAGATCCTTTGCCCGCCTCCCGGTTTACCCCTGTTTCCGAATGGACCGCCGCCCGCCATCAGGCGCGCATGCGCGAGGAGTGTTTGCGCTTCGCGCCCGGCGTGGTCCCTTCCCTTTTCGCGGCGGTCGAGGCGTTCACCAGGCCGGGCGAGGGCGTGATTGTCCAGCCGCCGGTCTATGCCCCGTTTTTCCGGGCCGTGCGCCAGAAAGGCCGCGTCATTGTGGAAAATCCGCTCCGCATGGTCAACGGGCGCCTTGAGATGGACTTCGAGCGCCTGAAGCGCTGCATCACGCCCGCCACGCGCCTG
>JAVBVM010000116.1:0-26408 GCA_031554295.1 Desulfovibrionaceae bacterium
CAGGCCTTCAAGGCCTTCAACCGCTTCACCCTGCACTTTCGGACGAATCAGGACCATAATCACCGGGCGCACGACCAGCAAGAGGAACAGGAAGGCCAACAGGGCGTTCAGGATGGGCTTGCCCAGCCGCATCAGGTAATCGAGCGCCAGTTCGGGCAGGGTGGCGGTGACGGGCGCTTCGGGCGTGCCGAAGGAGACGCTGGTCACTTCAATGGCGTCGCCCCGGTCGGAACTGAAGCCCACGGCCTGGGCCACCAGCTGGCGGATGCGCTCCAACTCGGCATCCGAGCGCGCGGCGTACACCCAATTGCCCTGTTCGTCCTGAGTATACGTGCCGTCCACAAGAACCGCAACTGTCACCCGGGAAATTTCCCCGGACTGGGCGACGATATTTTGTTCTTCCTTGTTGATTTCAAAGTTGCTGGTGCGGCTTTCGCGGCTGGTTTCCATGAAGGAGTTGGCGCCCACGCTGTCAGGTCGGAAATTTGGCTCGGGCACGGCGCCGTTCAGGTTGGAATTGCCGCGCTGGCTTTCTTCCGAGCGAAGTTCACCGCGCAGCACGGTCTTTTCCGGGTCATACAGTTCGCGGCGGATGGTTTTCTGGCTGAAGTCAAGCTCGGCGTTCACCTTGGCGATTACTTTGCCGGCGCCGCCGGCCAGGGGGAAGAGCAGTTCCTCAATACGCTGTTCCATCATGCGCTGGACGCGCGTCTTGTGGTCCAGCTGGGTGGTTGTCAAACCTTCGACGGCGTTTTCATCAAGCGGGGAATAGAGCACCTTGCCGGTGGTGTCGGCAACCGACACGCGGGACTTGTCCAGACCGTCCACCGCCATGATCAGCAGGTTGACGATGGCTTGCACGTCTTTGGTTTCCATCTGCTTGGCGCCCTTCATCTTGAGCACCACGGAGGCCGAGGGCTTGCGCTGTTCTTCGATGAACAGGCTCTTGGCCGGCATGACCAGATGCACGCGCGCGCTTTCCACCGAGGGGAACTCCACGATGGTGCGGGAAAGTTCACCCTGCAGGGCGCGCTGGTAGTTGATTTTCTGGGCAAAGTCGGTCAGGCCGACCTTTACTTCGTCAAAAATTTCAAAGCCCACGCCCTGGCCGGTCAGGCCGCCTTCGCCGGCGATGCGCAGGCGCAGGTCGTACACCTTGTCTTCCGGAACCATGATGGAGGCGCCGTTGTTTTCAAGCTGATAGGGGACCTTGTCGGCCTGGAGCGTTTTGACGACCTGATTCGCGTCCTGGGGCGACAGGTTGGAATACAGCACCTGGTAGTTGGGCTTGTTGATCCACACCACCAACAGAAAAAACGCCGCGATCAAAGCCACCGAGAGAATGGCGAACAGGGCGCGCTGCGTGTTGGAAATACGGCCCCAGAAAGCTTTGCCCTTATCGGTGACTGTGTTGAGGATCGACATAGTTGCTCCGGAATACGCGTGGTTCAGGTTGCCGGTTTATAGTGTTTCAAACGCCCTAGAACTGCATCTTGCTCAGTTCTTTATACGCTTCCATCATCTTGTTGCGTACGGCCGAGGTCAGGTTGACGGCCAGGCCGGCCTTTTGCAGCGAAATCATGAGCTCATGCACGTTCTGGTTTTCACCCGAGGCAAAGGCCGCCACCATTTTGCTCTTTTCCATCTGCATGTCGTTCACCTTGCCCAGCGAATTGGACAGGGTCGCGCCGAAGGATTGGCGTTCCGCGTGCGGCTGATCCATGGGCTTGGCCTGCGTGGCCTTCTGCGCCTTGGTGAAATTCGCCATCGCGTCCGTGTATGCTTTGAATCCAACCGCTTGAATGGTCATGGCCGTCTACCTCGTTCTTCAAATATCGCCGCCGGATATCCGACGGTCAGACATTATTTGCAATAGCCGTGCAAAACTAAAATTATTTACCTATTTCAAGGGCTTTGTTGTACATCATCTTGGCCGTATCAATGGTGGCCACGCTGGCCTCATAGCCGCGCTGAGCGGTCATCAGGTTGGCCATTTCCTCAACCACGTTGATGTCCGGGTAGAAGACGTAGCCGTCGACGTCCGCGTCCGGGTGGCCCGGCTCGTACACACGCTTCAGGGGGCGGCTGTCGGCCGCGATGTGCGACACCTCAACCCCGCGCATTTCGCGGTCGAACGGCGTCATCATGTTCCGGGCGCCCATTTCGTCCACGGGCTTGGCGCTCATGATCACGGTTTTGCGCTGGTAGGGGCCGCCTTCGGGCGTGCGCGTGGTTTTAGCGTTGGCCAGGTTCATGGAAATGACGTTCATATGCGTCCGCTCGGCTGAGAGCGAGGACGCGCCGATATCAATAGCTGTCATGAAGTCCATTATTTCTGCCCTTCCATAATGATGTTTCTGACACCGTCAAAACTGCCCTTGATGACTTGGGTCAGGGCATTGTAGTGCAGCGAGTTTTTCGCCATTTTCGCCATTTCTTTATCCATGTTCACGCGGTCTTCGCCGAAGATCACGCGCGGCTTGAACGTTTCGCTCAGGTCGCCTTCAAAGGTTTCCGGGTCAAAGGCGCCCGGGTAGTGCCCCGCATGCGTCCGGGTGATTTTGCCCCGGGCGTCCAGGGCCATGGCGTCCTGCAATTCCTTTTCAAACGCCAGTTCCTTGGGTTTGTAGCCGGGCGTTTTCACGTTCGCGATATTGCTTGAGACAACATTTTGACGTTGCAACTGTAAATCCATGACCTTGCCGACAAGGTTTATATTTGGCTCAAACAGGCTTCTCATAAGGCTCTCCTTTGCGTCGCCGGTCCCGCCGGGGCGGGTTCTGACGCTGGCTGTACGCTGGAGATTAGCAAAATGAGTGCCAAAAAATAAATCAAATATATTCGGAGTGTTATTTTTTATGGTGTCACAAAAACGCCTCCGGGGGGAGGCGGACGAGGCCCCGCCAATGCTTTCCCGGCGCGCTTGAAAGAAGCGCGCCGGGAAAGCTTTTGCGGGGTTGCAGGGGGACCGCCGCCACAGGGGGGGCCTCTTGGCCGCCGGAGGCGTTCCTTCGCTATTCCTTGTTGTCGGCGCGCAGCAGCTTGCTGATACAGAAGACGGTCACGCCGAGGGAGGTGAAGGTGGCCAGCGTGTCGGCCACGGGGATGCTGATCCACACGCCGTTCAGATCAAAAAAACGAGGGAGGACGAGCAGGCCGGGGATGAGGAAGAGCAATTGCCTGGTCAGGGAGAGGAAGATGGAAATGCGCGGTTTGCCGAGGGACTGAAAGAAATTGCTGAGCACAATCTGGGCGCCGACAATGGGGAAGGCGATGGTGGAGAGCCGCAAGGCGGTGGTGGAGAGGTCGATCAGGGTCTGGTGGTCGGTGAACATCATGGCGATGCCGTGCGGGAACAGCTGGGTGGCCAGAAAGCCGGCGGAAGTGATGGCGGTGGCCACCAGGGCGCCGTATTTCAGGGTCTGGCGGACCCGGTCCATTTTTTGCGCGCCGTAATTGTAGCCGATGATCGGCTGCATGCCTTGGCTTAAGCCCACCACCATCATGACCAGCAGGATCAGGATGCGGTTCAGGATGCCGTAAGCGCCAATGGCCAGATCGCCGCCATAGGCGCTGAGCTGGGTATTGACGATGACCACCACCAGACAGGCGCAGGCGTTGAATAAAAACGGCGACGTGCCGACGGCGAGGATGCTTTTGACCAGCGGGGCCTTGAGCCGGTAGATGCCGGGCTGGAAGTGCAGCACGCCGCTTTTGTTGGTAAAGTGCCGGAGAATCCAGGCCAGAGCCACGCACTGCGAGAGCAGCGTGGCAATGGCCGCGCCCCGGATGCCCCAGTGCAGGATGAAGATGAAGATCGGCGCCAGAATGACGTTCACGCCCACGGAGACCATCATGGTGATCATGGCCTTGTGCGGGTGGCCGGTGGAACGCATTTGCTGATTCAGGTTGGACATGACGTAGGTGATGGGCTGCCCGAGCAGGAGAATGTGCATGAAGTCACGGGCATAGGGCAGGGTATCGGGGCTGGCGCCAAAGCGTTCGAGCACCGGGTCGAGAAAAAAGATGCCGAGCAGGGCGATGATAAGGCCGCTGATGATGCTGAGCACCAGCACGTTGCCCAGTACGTTGTTGGCGGCTTGTGTGTCTTTTTGCCCCAGACGGATGGAGCTGATGGAGGCACCGCCGATGCCGACCAGAAGGCCCACGGCGAAGGTCAGGTTCATGATCGGAAAACTGACGGCCAGACCGGAGATGGCCAGCGCCCCGACCCCGTGGCCGATGAAGATGCTGTCCACAATATTATAGAGCGAATAGACCACCATGCCCGCGATGGAGGGCAGGGAATACTTGAACAGCAGCCTGGTAATCGGTTCGGTTTCCAGGCTGAGCGCGTTTTTTGCGTCTCTCATCGAACTAATACCTTTATATTGACGGGATTGCTTCCACCGCCTCGGTGAGCAGGAATTCGCCGCTCTGAATTTTGGCCTTCAGACTGTCCGCCGCTTCCAGAGAGAGGGTGTGGCTGGTCAGGGGCACGGTTTCCACCTGGGTATCCATGACCTCAACGCTGCCGCTTTTCAGCTCCTCAAAGGTGACGTGCTTCAATATCCGGGGCAGGCAGTTCGGGTAGTCATGCCCGTAGTCCTTGACCGGCATGTCAATGTCGCAGTCGTCCACCCCGGTGAACCAGGCCATGTCCTCATCCAGGATGGGAATGGGGATGGCCACTCCCACGGCCAGGCTCGAACCGTAGCCGATTAGGGACAGGCCGCGCAGGAATTGCGGGTCCATCTCCTTTAAATCGCCGCGCAGCATGAGCGTGCCGGAAGGCGTCAGGGGAATGCCCCGGTTGTTGCGTTTGGGCGCGCTCACATGCTGCGTGCCCGGGCCCAGCACCCAGCCCGTGCCGCCGGCCAGCCAGATCTTGGTGCCCAGACCGATGGTGCGCAGGTAGGGGTCGTTGAACAGGGGCGAAAGCCGGCCGGCTGTGGCGTAGTTCAGGTTGCGCAGGTTCGGCTTGAGCGGTCCCATGTAAGTGTAAATCGTCTTGTCCGACAGGTTCACCGCGGCATTGTAGTTCTGATAGCAGTTGCGCGGATTGAGCAACTGGGCGTAGGGCAGATCCGCCAGGGTGATCTGCACGTCCAGCTCCTTGCGCGGGTAACAGTCCGTGCCGTAGGCTTCGGCCTGCAAACGCAGGGTTTTGCCGCGCGCCAAATCCTCGATCACGTTGCCGCCGCCGTAACGGAACTGGCCGGGGTAGACCTTGTTCAGCGGGTCGCCAACGGCCGACTCGGTCGCGCCCAGATAGGCGTCCGCCGCGGCCACGCCGGCATAGGCCGGCACGTTGTTCAGCAGCACCTTCGACGTCTTCATGGTCGGCGGGTGCTTCTGGCCGATATTGAACAGCAGGCCGGACGAGCACATCGGGGAAAAAGTGCCGGTGGTCACCACGTCCACTTCACGCGCGGCCTTGGCCTTGCCCAGACGGCGTACGGTTTCGGTCATTTCTTCGGCGTTCAGCACGACGGCTTTGCCCGCGCGGATGCGCGCGTTGATTTCCGCAATGGTTTTGACTGCGCTGCTCTTCGACATAAAAAACTCCTCATCTAAAGCCATTAACGCTTCAAATAGTCGCTCAGCGGCTGGAAACGACAGCCTGCGACTCTTTGGCGGCAAGGATTCGCGGACAAATCCTTGCGAGTATTCAGGTGTGGAATGCTCTACATTCCAGCTTGGGAAAATTGAGCCGGAACGCCGCCAATGTGCAGTGCACCGTAAGGCAAAGTCGCGCCATAGGCAACAAATAATAAAAAAAGACGGCCTGCTGGCGGGAAAGGCGGCCCGGCTCGCGGAAAGCCTCGAATGTCCGGCAGAGGCGTTGCGGCGAAAGCGTATCCGGTGTACTTAGCAAAAAAGGAGATGATATGCGACGTCGAACGGCAACTTGGAGAGCGGCGCTGGCGCTTGCTTTCGCCCTGGGTATTTTGAGCGTCCAGATTGCCTGGAACGCTTGGGCGCGCAATCCGGAATGGGCGAAACCGATTGAGGTTGAGGGACTTTCCAACCTTCATCAGGTCACGGACGAGTTGTACCGCTCGGGGCAGCCCACGGAAGAAGGCTTCCTCAACGCGGAGAAGCTCGGCATACGCACGGTGCTGAACCTGCGCAGCCTGCACGGCGACGCCGGAAAAATACGCGGCACCGGCCTGAAGCTGGTGGAATTGTCCGTATCCACCGGCTCCATGGACGAGGACGAGGTGATCGCGGCTCTGCGGGCCATCCAGGCGGCGGATAAGCCGATTCTTGTCCATTGCTGGCACGGAGCGGACCGCACCGGCACGGTGATCGCTTTTTACCGTATGGTCTTTCAGGGGTGGAGCAAGGAACAGGCAAAAGCGGAAATGACCGAGGGCGATTACGGCTATCACAGCATGTGGTCGAATTTGCTGCGGCTTATCGATGGAGCGGATATGGAGCGCATTCGCCAGGAGGTTGAGCGCTGAGGCATTGTCCCGCCTCGCTTTTTGCACTGTTGCCTCCATAATTCGGAATAGTGATTTTCTTTTTCCCTGGACTATGGCAAAAGCGGAAGGGATCTGGTAGATTTCTTTGAAAATACTTTCCCGCGGCAGTGGGAAAAATTATTTTTTTCTTGCCGGGAAGGCGGGGTGCCTTTGATGATTTTTCTTGTACTTAGCGCGCTTGCCGGGGCGGGCGTGTGCCTCTTTTTCTTCGTCAGGCCGACAGCGGCGTGGGGGGCTGACGCGTGCTCGCCCAAAACGCCGCCCGTTGGGGAAAGCGGGCCGAACGGGCCGGCTGGGGATGATGCTTCGTGGCTTCTGGCCATTGCGGACGCGACGCCCAACATCATTTTTTCCAAGGACGCCAACGGCGCATACCGCGCGGTGAACCGCGCCATGCTGGAATTCCTCAATCTGCCGGCCTCCGGCATTATCGGGAAAACGGCCTTCGATTTTCTGCCCGAAAGCGTGGCGCGGGATTTTGAGCGCATGGATCGGCTGGTCCTGGAAAACGGCGCGCCCCTGGTTTCCGAGGTGTCGATCCCGCGGCCCGCCGGCTCCGGCCGGCACGGCGCGGGCGAAGCGGATGCCGGGCCTATGTTTTTCGAAGTGCATAAAACGCCGCGGCGGGATGCGCAGGGACGTGTCATCGGCCTGGTCGGCATCGTGCGGGAAAATACCGGCCGGAAAAGGGCCGAGGCCGCGGTATTGCGGCGCGACAAGCTGCTTGCCGGCGCGAACGCGACCGCTCGCGTCCTGCTGAACGCCGACGTCGAGACACTGGGCGACAACATGCGTAAAGCCCTTGCGGCCATCGGCAGGGCGGCCGAAGTGAACCGCGCGTATGTCTGGGTGAACCACACCGATGAAAACGGGCGCCTGTGGACCAGCCAGGAGCATGAGTGGGTGGAGGGGGCCGAGCCCATTCAGGGCGGGGCGCTGGCCGCGCGGGTCACTTATGATGACATGGCGCCGAACTGGGAACGGGTTCTGTCGTCCGGCGGCTGCGTCAATAATCTGGTGGAGCGCCTGCCGGAACCGGAACGCGGCCACCTGAAGTCCCAGGGCATTGTCTCCATTCTGGTGGCGCCAATCCTGCTCGACGGCTTCTGGGGCTTCATCGGCTTTGACGACTGCATGCGTGAGCGGGTGTGGACGGATACCGAGGTGAGCATCATCCGTTCCCTGGGCCTTTTGATGGCGACCAGCATCCGCCGCTGCAAGGTGCAGGAAGCGCTGGCCCTTTCCGAGGCGCGTTTCCGCGATGTGGCCGAGGCGACCGGCGAGTTGCTCTGGGAAACGGATCGGGATCATCGCTTCTCCTATATTTCAGAGCGGACGCGTAGCGTGCTGGGTCTGGAGCCGGAACGGCTGATCGGGGTGGCGCTGTTCGCTACGGGGCCGGATCCGCTGTTCCGTCAGGTGCGGGCGGCCGGGCAAGCCGACTTTTTCCACAATATTGAACATCGGGTGCGCCGCGCCGACGGCGGCGCGCTGTGGATGCGCAGTTCCGGAAAAATATTGCGCGGCGCGAACGGGGCGATTCTCGGCGCGCGCGGCACCAGCCAGGACATCACCGAGGAACGGCGAACAGCTGAAACCCTGCGGAAGACCCTGCGCGATCTGGAGGAAAGCAACCGCCGCCTGGAAACAAGCGTCGAGCAGGCGAAGGATCTGGCGCAGCAGGCCGAGGCCGCCAGCCGGGCGAAAAGCGATTTCCTGGCGAACATGAGCCATGAGATACGCACGCCCCTGAACGCGATCATTGGTATGGCCTACCTGGCTCTGCGCACCCACCTTAACCCGCAGCAGCACGATTACGTGCATAAGATCCAACTGGCCGCCAACTCGCTGCTGCGCTTGATCAACGATCTGTTCGACTATTCCCGGGCCGAGGAAGGGGGCATCACCATCGCGCACGAGCCCTTCCGCCTGGCCGACGTGCTGGACAGTCTGGCCTCGTTTGTCGGCCATGCCTGCGAGGAAAAGGGGCTGGAGCTTATTTTCGATGTGGACCAGGACGTGCCGGAGCGCGTGCTGGGCGACTCCAGCCGGCTCGGCCAGGTGCTGCTCAACCTTACCAACAACGCCGTCAAGTTCACCGGGCAGGGCGAAGTTATTGTCAGCTGCCGCCTGCTGGAGCGCCGGGAACAATCGGCGGTCCTGCAATTTCTGGTTTCAGACACCGGCATCGGCATGACCGAGGAGCAGTTGAGCCGCCTGTTCCGGGCTTTCACCCAGGCCGATTCGTCCACAACCCGCAAGTACGGCGGCACGGGCCTTGGCCTGGCCATCACCAAACACCTGCTGGATATGATGGGCGCGAGCATCGCCATTGAGAGCGAGCCGGGCAAGGGGACCACGGTGCGCCTCACTGTGGAGATGGGCCTGCCCGAAGACGCGCCGGACGCGGAGTGCGCCGACCCCGCCCTTTATGCGGGCGTATCGGTCCTGTTGGTGGAAGACCATGAGGAACACCGCCTGGTGCTGCAAAGCATGCTGGAAAATTTCGGCTGTCGGGTGGGCGCGGCGGCGGACGCGGAAACCGCTCTGGCCATGGTCCAGGAAAAGGAAAAACAGGGGGCGCAGTACCGCATTGTCCTTATGGACTGGCGCTTGCCGGGCATAGATGGCGTTGAGGCCATGCGGCGCATCAAGGAGGATTTACATCTGGCGGAACCGCCTTCGGTTGTGCTGGCCACGGCCTTCAGCCGGGAGGAAATCATCCAGCGGGCGCGCGAAAACGGCGCGGACGCGGTAATGACCAAGCCCATCCTGGACAGCGCCTTGCGGGACATTTTCCGGGAAATCCTCCAGGGCAAGGAGTCGAAAACCCTGCGCAGCAGCCTGAACGAACTGATGCGCTGCAAGCCGAATTTCTCGGGCGCGCGGGTGCTGTTGGCCGAGGACAATCCCATAAACCAGCAGATTGTGCGCGAACTGCTGGAAGACGTGGGCGTGAACCTGACCGTGGCGAACAACGGTTTTGAGGCTCTGGCCTGTATCGGCTCTTCCAAGCGCGTTCCGCCCTTCGACCTGGTGCTGATGGACATCCAGATGCCGGATATGGACGGCTACGCCGCCACCCGGGCCATCCGCAGCGACGCGGGCCTGGATGACATGCCGGTGGTGGCCCTGACCGCGCATGTGCTCAGCGATGAAAAAGACCAGTGCTTGAGCGCCGGCATGAACGGGCACCTTTCCAAGCCGATTGAAGTGGAGCGCCTGTATGCCGCGTTGCGCCACTGGCTGCCCGAGCACGTCACGGCCCGCGCCCCCGAACCGAGCGAGGCGGGCGGGCGAGGGGAAAACGCGTTGCCCTCGCTCCCCCATTTTGACGTGGCTGGCGCTTTGAAGCGGGTGAACAACAACCGGGCTTTATATGTTGGGCTTCTCCAGCAATTTTTTGACAAGCACGCGGGGGCGGTGGTGGATGTGGCCACCGCGCTCGGCTGCGAGGATATTCAGGAGGCGCGGCGTCTGCTGCACCTGCTGCGCGGCATTGCCGGGAATATGGGCGCGGTTTCACTGCATGTTCAGGCCACCACCCTGGAAAACGCCTGTCGGGCATGGCAGCGGGACAGGGAGGAAGACTCGGCGCTGGTGAAGATCCCTTCCCTGGACTATCCGCTCATGGCGGATGCCCTACGGCAGTTTACCGCGGCTTTCGACGTGACTCTTAAAAGCATTGGCGATGGCCTGAGCCAGATGGTCGCCGGAGAGGATCACATGGCCGAGGCGCTGGCGGCGTCCGGCGGACGGTCCGAGTTCGCCTCGGGCGGGCCGGGCATGGAACGGCAGGAATTGTTCGCCAGCCTTGAACAGTTCGAACGGCTGCTCAATGAAAGCGACGCGGCCGCCGCCCAGGTCTGGCAGACTCTGCGCCAGGAAGTGGGCCGCCTGGACCCGGCTATTGCCCGGAAAATAGAATCAGCCATTCGGAATTTTGATTTTCACTCCGCCCTTGACAACTTGCAGGCTGTGCGCGACCTGTTATAAGCCTTGGCGTCGCAAAGCCGCTGGAGGAAATGTGGAACAGCTGAACAATAAACCGACCATCCTGGTGGTGGATGACACGCCGGATAATATTACCCTGCTCTGCGCGCTGCTGGGCGGGCAATATCGCAACAAGGTGGCCACCAACGGGCCGCGCGCCTTGAAGATCGCCCAGTCCGATCCGCCGCCGGATCTGATCCTGCTGGACATCATGATGCCGGAAATGGACGGCTACGAAGTCTGTCGCCAGCTGAAGGCCGACCCGAAAACCGCGGACATCCCGGTGATCTTCCTGACCGCGAAAACGCAGGAAGACGACGAGACCTACGGCTTCGAACTGGGCGCGGTGGACTACATCACCAAGCCGATCAACCCGCCCATCCTGATGGCGCGCGTGCAAACGCACCTGACCCTGCGGCACGCCCGGGCCTTTTTGGCTGAGCAGAACGAAATTCTGGAGCAGCAGGTAATCAGCCGCACCAAGCAGCTGGCCTCGCTCCAGGACGCCCTGATCATCGCCATGGCCTCGCTGGCGGAAACGCGCGACAACGACACCGGCCACCACATTCGCCGCACCCAGCAGTATATCCGTGAACTGGCCACACGTTTGGCGGATCACCCGCGCTTTTCCGCCTTTTTGGATAAAAGCACCATTGACATTATTTATAAGTCGGCGCCGCTGCACGATATCGGCAAGGTCGGCGTGCCGGACCGCATTCTGCTGAAGCCCGGCCGCTTCACGCCGGAAGAGTTCGACGAGATGAAGCGGCATACCTTGTACGGCCGCGAAGCGATCATCACCGCTGAAAAAAGCCTGGACACGCCGGAAAGCTTTTTGACCATCGCGCGCGACATCGCCTTTTACCATCATGAAAAGTGGGATGGCACCGGCTACCCGGAAGGGCTGAAGGGGGACGAAATCCCCATTCCGGCCCGGCTGATGGCCCTGGCCGACGTATACGACGCCCTGATCAGCTCCCGTCCTTACAAAGACGGCATGACGCATGAAGAGGCCATGGATATCATCACCAAAGGCAGCGGCACGCACTTCGACCCGGACGTGGTGGCCGCCTTTGCCGAGGCCAACCAGGAATTCGCCCGCATTGCCCGCACCTTCTCCGAAATGGGCGAATAGGCGGGACTTTTACTAACGTTTTACCAAGACGCATACGCGCGACACTATGAATCAGACTGAACACAAATGCGGCTGGGTGGCCCTGATCGGGCCGCCCAACGCCGGAAAGTCCACCCTGCTGAACGCCATGCTCGATCACAAGGTGGCCATTGTCACACCCAAGCCCCAGACCACGCGCAACCAGATTGTCGGCATCCTCACCCGGCCGGACGCGCAGATCATCTTCATGGACACGCCCGGCATGCACCAGCAGCGTGGACACCTGAACCGGCTGATGCTCCAGACCGCGTGGCAGAGCGTGCATAGCGCGCACGCCATTGTGGTGCTGCTGGACGGCGATTTGTACGTCCGCAGGCCGGAATTCCTGGAGCGCGACATCATCCCCCTGCGCAAGGCCATTGCTGAGGAAGAACGCCCCGTCATCGTGGCCCTGAACAAGGTGGATCTGTTCCACGACAAGGCGCGCATGCTGCCGCTGCTGGAAACGCTGCACGGCATGTGGCCGGAAGCCGAGCTGTTTCCGCTTTCGGCCCTGACGCGCGACGGCGTTGAGGATATGGTGCGCCTGATCGCTTCCAGGCTGCCGGCCGGCCCGGCCCAGTACCCGGAAGACCAGCTTTCCACCCTGCCGCTGCGTTTCATGGCCTCGGAAATCATCCGGGAAAAGCTGTTCCTGGCCCTGCGCCAGGAGTTGCCCTATTCGGTGGCCGTGGATATCGAGCAATGGGAAGAGGACGAGGAGCGGGCGGAAATCCACGCGGTTATTTATGTCTCGCGCCCCACGCATAAATCCATGGTGATCGGCCGGGGCGGCCAGGGCATCAAGGAAATAGGCACGCAGGCCCGCCTGGAAATCATCGAACTGTTGGGCAAAAAAGTCCATCTGGAGCTGTGGGTCAAAGTGCGCGAGGACTGGCTTGAGGATATCGGCTTCATGCACACCCTGGGTTTGGGTGAAAGCGCGCGTTAAACATGATGAGCAAGACGGCGATATCGGAACTCGGGAAACGCCTTCAGCGAGTGCGGGAGCGCATTCGCGACGCGGCAACGGCCTGTGGTCGAGATCCGGCCGGCATCCGGTTGCTGGCCGTGTCCAAATTCCACCCTTCCGATGTTGTTGCGGCCGCTGTCGGCTTCGGACAATTTCTGTTCGGCGAGAGTTATGTGCAGGAGGCGCGGCGCAAGCAGGAAGCCTGCGCCCGCATTCCTGGGCTGGAATGGCATTTGGTTGGCCATTTGCAGCGCAATAAGGCCAAGGACGCGGCCGGACGCTTCGCTTTAATCCATTCGCTTGACTCCGCCGCCCTGGCGGCGGCCCTGCAAAGCGCCCTGGAAAAGGAGGCGGATGGGGGCGGCAACGGCCGGCAGGCGGTGCTCATCCAGGTGAATGTGGGTGAGGAAATGCAAAAATCGGGCGCCTCCCTAAAGGATTTGCCCGAACTTGCCGAAAAGGTGCTTGCCTGCGACAGGCTGCGGCTGCTCGGACTGATGGCCAGTCCGCCTTTTTTGGACGAACCCGAGCGGGCGCGCCCGTATTTCGCCGGCCTGCGCGAGGCGCGCGACCGGCGGGCCGGCCGCCTGGGCCTGGATTTGCCGCACCTCTCCATGGGCATGTCCGGCGACCTGGAGGCGGCCGTTGAAGAAGGCGCGACCATTGTGCGCGTGGGAACCGATATTTTCGGGCCGCGGCCGGCGCCGTAAGCATGCATTGGCGGCGCGGAAACGGCGTTCTTTCAATGTGGCCGATTCAGGTCTTCCTGAATTGCAATTCGAGTAAGGAACAGTTGAGCGGATCATGCATCGCCCGGCCGCGGGCCTTGCGGGAATGCGGAGCGTATAGATGGATCTGGCGACAATACTCGGCTTAGTGCTCTCCTTCGGTCTGGTCGTATCCGCCATGATGTCGGGCGGCAGCCCGCTGATCTTCGTCGACCTGCCGTCCATGATGATCGTGTTCGGCGGCACCATCGGCGCCACCCTGGTGAACTACCCGCTCCCTGTGGCCATAAAGCTGATCAGCGTAATCCGCAAGGCGTTTGCCACCAAGGTGGCCACGCATGCCTCCGTGATCGACCAGTTCATGGACTATGCCAACCGCGCCCGTCGCGAGGGCATTCTTTCCCTGGAACCGATCGTGAAGACCCTGGATGACCAGTACCTTAAAAAGGGCCTGCAACTGACGGTCGACGGGCTTGAGCCCGCGTCCATCGAATCGATCATGCAGGGCGAGATCGCCTCGCGCGAGAACCGCCACGGCATGGGTGTGGAACTGGTGCTGGCGCTTGCCACCTATGCGCCCGCGCTTGGCATGATCGGCACGGTCATCGGCCTGGTGCAGATGCTCCAGAACATGAGCGATCCCAACGCCATCGGGCCGGCCATGGCCGTGGCCCTGATCACCACCTTTTACGGCGCCGTGCTGGCCAACCTGGTCTTCCTGCCCATGGCCGGCAAGCTGAAGCACCGCAGCAAGGAAGAGGTGAACATCATGGAAATGCAGCTTGAGGGCATTGTGGCCATTGCCCGTGGCGAAAACCCCCGGATCATCCTGGAAAAACTCTCCAGCTACCTGCCCCCGCAGCAACGCAAGGACGACAATTAGTCCCGCGTTGAGACCGCCGCGGCCGATGAACAAACCGTCGGGCGCGACGGCGGGCGGGGCTCGAGGAAAACGCCATGCCGCGCCAAAGGAAACAGGAAGAAGCGAAAGCCGGTGACGGGTGGATGGTCACGTTTACCGACCTGATGACCCTGCTGCTCACCTTTTTCGTTCTGCTGATCAGCATGGCCGTCATTGACGAGCGCCGTAAACTCGTGGTCATGGGTTCGGTTTCCGGAACTTTCGGGGCCGGCGAAGCGCATTTCAACCCCCTGGCCGATAACCCTCTTCGCCCCCAGCCGGTCGAGCCGGGCGCTATGGAGGGGCCCACGGGCGATTTAGCGCCGCTCAAGGAGCAAATGCACGAAGAGCCGCCCGGGGATTTGAATTTTATGGAAAACCCTTTTGTCCAGGTTCTTTCCATTGGTGAAGGCGCGCTTTTCACGCCCGGCGGGCACACCCTGAGCGACCGGGGGCGGGATCTGCTGCGCCGTATTCTGCCCACGCTGATCTATGTCAAAAATCCCGTGCTCATTGCGGGGCACACGGCCATGGACCGGGGCGAGGGCGTCGGCGCTTTGACGGTCAACCCGGACAGCGAGGATGATACCTGGATGCTTTCCATGAAACGCTCTCTGGAAGTGTATCGGGTGCTGTCCGAAATGGGTATGCCGAACCAGATGCTCCAGGTGGAGGCATTTGGCATGTACCGCCCCCGCTATGACAACTCGACGGCCCAAGGCCGCAGCGAGAACCGCCGCGTGGACCTCGTGCTGGACAAACGCGAGGGATTGTGGATACGCCAGTTGGAACTGGAACGGCGCGGCGCGATTCTGCGCGAGCGTTTTTCCAGCCACGGCAATTTTATTTTCGAGTTTGAACTGCCCCCGCCGCCTGAGGCGTCTGGGAGATAAGCCATGTCGCCACGCCGAAAAGACGCCGAGGACCCGAAGCCGGGCATGGGGTGGATGGTCACGTTTTCTGACCTGATGACCCTGCTGCTGACCTTTTTTGTCTTGCTTTTAAGCATGTCCTCCATGGACAAGGTGCTTATTTCGCGCATCAGTCCCATGACCGCCTCTTACGGCTTCATCGCTACGGGCAGCGCCGGCAAAGTACCGGATCGCATTATGGTGCTCAACGAGGTGGTGAGCGATCCGGCGATTATGTACGAGCAGGAAGAGCGGATTAAAGATCTGTTGTTCCCTGACGGCGTTTTGCCTCCGGGCATGGACCGCAGTACTCTTAATAAGAACTTGGAAATCCTTGCCAATCCGGATGGCTGGGTGATATCGCTGAGCGATAAGTTGCTGTTCGCGTCCGGATCCTGGGATTTGCCGCCCGAGGGCCAGCAACTGCTTGCATCATTGGCAGATGTTTTGCATTATATGCGCAATGACGTGAACATCAGTGGGCACACTGACAATACGCCAAGCCGGGGCGCGGTGGATAATTACAAGTTGTCGGCCTACCGGGCGCACAGCGTGCTTGAGTTTTTAATCAGCCGGAAGCTTGAGCCGGAGCGCTTTTCCCTCAGCGCCTACGGCCCGGACCGACCCCTGTGGGACAACGCCACGGAAGACGGCCGCTCCGGCAACCGGCGGGTTGAAATTCTGATAAAGACGGAACAGCGCCTGGGACGCTATTTATAAAGTATTTTACGCTTCAAATGGTCGCGTGACAGCTGGAAAAGCCAGTCTGTGGCTATTTGGCGGCAAGGATTCGAAGGCAGGCCCTTGCGGGCGTCTGAAACGGGCGCCATTCCAGTTCTGAATAAAAATCGCTTCAATTTTTATTCAGAATTTGGAATAAGGGCGCGGAGACGATAGATTGACACACGGGGCACGGCCGCGCGCCGCCCGCATAAGGAGTTGACCGTGGCAAACGCACCGGAAAAAAAGAAATCCAGCCTGAAGCTGATTATTATCGGCCTTATCTTGCTTGTTGTCCTGGCGGGCGGCGGTTTTTTCGCCTGGAAGTTCCTGTCCGCGCCAAGCGGCGGTGCGGGCGGCGATGACGCGTCCCATGCGTCAAGCGCCCCTGACGCCGGCGCCTCCGCGCCGGGCAACGTGATTTCCGTTTCCGTGCCCACCTTCCTGGTCAACCTGGCGGATCCGCTCGGCCGGCGTTACATTAAGCTGACGCTGGAGCTTGAAGTGCCCAACGCCAACGTGGGCAAGGAGGTTGAAGCCCAGATGCCGCGCGTGCGCGACAGCATCAACCTGTTGCTGTCCAGCAAAACCTATACGGATCTCGCCTCGTACGAGAACAAGATTCTGCTCAAGAATGAAATTATGGAGCGCGTCAACCAGGCCCTGGGAGGGGTTAAGGTTGTGCGGGTGAACTTTCTGGAGCTTGTGATCCAGTAATTCAACACACCAGAATACAGGAAAAACCATGAGCACCGATCAGGATCAAGACGCCCTGGCCGCTGAATGGGCCGCCGCCCTGGATGGCGAGGACGAGCCTGTCGCCCCCGCTGCCGGCAACGGCGCCGCTTCGGCCGCGGGAGGCGACGACGATCGCCTGGCCGCCGAATGGGCCAGCGCCCTGGCCAGCGATGAGCAGGCGCAGATAAGCAAGGAAAAAGAGCAGAAAGCCTTTGCCCAGTCCGCTCGGGAGTTCGCCTTCAGGGATATGACCGAGGAGGCGCGCGCCCCCCGGCCGGACAATAAGCGGGAGCTCGACTTTATCCTGGATATCCCCTTGGATGTTTCGGTGGAGCTTGGGCGCACGCGGCTTTTGATCAACGAACTTCTGCAGTTGGGCCAGGGTTCGGTGGTGGAGTTGAGCAAGCTCGCGGGCGAGCCGCTGGAAATCTACGTGAACGGCAAGCTGGTGGCGCGCGGTGAGGCCGTGGTCATCAACGAAAAGTTCGGCGTCCGCCTGACGGACATCATCAGCCCCATTGAACGCGTGAAACAGCTGGGCTGAGTATGCGCCGCGTTCTCCGTCCGCTTTGCGGCGCAATCCGCAGCCTGACGCTGCTATGCCTTTTCTGGGCGTGCCTGGCGCCGGCCCTGCACGCCGCCGCGTCCGGCGTCCCGGCTTCCGCCTCGGAACAGGCCGCCAATGAACAGGGCGGGGCGGCGCGGCAGATTGCGCAGCCCGCCGGGCAACCCCCCGCTCCGGCCGCTCCGGCCGCTTCAGGCGCGCCGACCGCAACGCCGACGGAAACGCCCGTCCGCGTGTCTCAATATTCTTTCGGTTCCTACATCAAGGCGCTGAGCATCCTGTGCCTGGCCGTGGCCGCGTTGTGGTTCGCGCTCTGGCTTTTCCGGCGTTACGGCAAACGGTTCAGCCCGATGCTTTCCGGAGTTGACCGAAACGTTTTGCGCGTGGAGGCGCAACTTCCCCTGGGGCCGCGGCGGGGTCTGGTGGTCGTCCGCTTTGAGGATGAACGCTTGCTGCTGGGCGTCACGGAGCAGCATATTTCCTATCTGGCAAGCCACCCGGCGGCCAACGGGGGGACTCCCCCGGACGGCACGGCAAAACCGTTCGCCGCCTTTCTGGATTCTTTTTCGCGCAACCGGAAAACCGAGCCAGGGGCGCCCGCTCCCAAAGCGGACGGAGGGGCTGATGTCTGATTCCTTCCTGGCATGCCCGGCGCGCCCGGTGCGTCCGATGCGATGGTCACGCTTCGGCCGCGTGGGCCTGCCCGCGCTGCTGCTCCTTCTCCTCGCGCTGCTTTGCCCGAGCGCGCTGCGCGCCGCCGAGCCCGTGATCCCCTCCATCCAGCTTTCGCTCGGGGCGGGGCAGGCCGAGCCGGAAAAGGTTTCGCTTTTGCTGGAAATTCTTTTCCTGCTCACAGTGCTTTCGCTGGCTCCGGCCATTGTGCTGATGGTCACCAGCTTCACGCGCATCATCATCGTGTTCCATTTCGTGCGCCAGGCCCTAGGCGTACAACAGCTGCCGCCCAACCAGGTGTTGGCCAGCCTGGCCATTTTCATGACCATCGCCATTATGACGCCCGTGGGCATGGCCATCAATAATACCGCGCTTCAGCCCTACCTGAACGAGGAAATAGGCTTCACCGAGGCGCTGGACCGCGCCCAGGCCCCTTTGCGGGAATTCCTGTTCCACCACACGCGCGAGAAAGATTTGTCCATTTTTTAGTCCATCACCCAGATGGAGCGGCCGCGCACCCAGGATGACGTGCCCACCCCCATGCTTATCGCCGCCTTTGTGATCAGCGAGTTGAAAACCGCCTTCACCATAGGGTTTCTCATCTATATTCCATTTCTGGTGCTGGACATGGTCATATCCAGCATACTCCTTGCAATGGGCATGATGATGCTGCCGCCCATGATGGTTTCCATGCCGTTCAAGCTCCTGCTTTTTGTCATGGTCGACGGCTGGAACCTTTTGGTCGGCTCGCTGGTGAACAGCTTCGGCTGACGCGGGGTTGGACTGGAAACGCCTCCGGCGGCCAAGGGGCGGCCCCTCTGACCCCCCTTTGTGGGGATATTCTGATAGACGGGCGTTTTTGCGGATAAAGGAACAGCCATGAGTCCGGAACAAGTTATCGCCTACGCGCGTGAATCCATCCAACTGGCGCTGATGATGGCCTTGCCCATGCTGGGCATTGGCCTGACTGTCGGCGTCGTTGTCAGCATTATCCAGGCGGCCACCCAGATACAGGAAGCCACTCTGTCCTTCATCCCGAAGATCGTGGCCATCTTTTTGACGCTGCTCCTGGCTTTCCCCTGGCTTATGGACAAAATGATCACCTTCACCCAGAACGTTTTCCTGCAGATTCCCCTTTACATCCGCCCCACCGACCTCATGATGTGACGACGGGCGGATTTTTCCGCCATGCCGCGACAGGGCGGCCCCTTTGCTTCGGTCGAGGACCGTCAGGGTCCGCTTCCTCCGCGAAAGAGCCCCCCGTTCTTGTCTGACGAAATAATCCACACCGTTGTATGCTTTGCTCTGGACTACGAGATACTCTAGAATTTTATTGTAAGAGTAAACTCGCTGATTTCATTCATGTGTGCCGGGATATCTATGCCCTGCGGGCAGAGTTTGAGGCAGGCGCCGCAGCCTGTGCAGCTGCTGGCCCGCTCCGAGGCGTGCATGCTGTTGAAGGTATTCCGGAAAACATAAGGGTTACGGCTGACGCAGTATAGATTGTAGATGCTGAACACGCGCGGAATGTCCACGCCCGAGGGGCAATCCATGCAATAGCGGCAGCCGGTGCAGGGAATGGTGCCCGAAGCGCGGAAGGCGTCGGCCGCCTTGTCGATTGTGGCGCGTTCGGCCTCGGACAGCGGGCGGAACGGCGTCATGGTCCGGATATTGTCCTTCAGCTGCGCGGGTGTGGTCATGCCGCTCAGAACCGTCATTATGCCGGGCAGGGAGGCGGCGTAGCGGATGGCCCAGGAAGCCAGGCTCACCGCCGGGTCGGATTTTTTCAGAATGTCGGCCGCGTTTTCATTGAGCGTGGCCAGCGCGCCGCCGCGCACCGGCTCCATGACAATGACCGGGATGTCCCGTTTCGTGAGCGCCTCGTATTGGCCCTTGGCGTCGCAGGTTTCCCAGTCCAGATAATTGAGCTGGATCTGCGCGAATTCCCAGGGGTGCTCGTCCGCGATCCGCGCCAACAGGGCCGGCGTGTCATGGAAGGAAAAGCCGAGATGCCGGATCAAGCCTTGTTTTTTCTTTTTCTCAAGTAACTCAAATAGATCAAACTTTTTATAAATTTTATAATAATCCTCGTTCAGGCTGTGTACGAGGTAGAAGTCAAAGTACTCCACCTGGCATTTCTTCAGTTGTTCCGCAAAAATACGCTCGGCATCCTGGGTCGAGCCCACAGCCCAGGTGGGCATTTTATTCGCCAGGTAGAAACGTTCGCGCGGGTGCTCCCTCAGCGCGCTTCCGATGAACGTTTCGCTCAGCCCGCCATGATAGGACCAGGCCGTGTCAAAGTAGTTCACGCCCATATCCAGGGCGTAATCCACCATTTTCCGCGCGGTCGCGTAATCAATGCTCTGAGGCTTGTCATCCAGAATCGGCAACCGCATGCAACCAAAGCCCAGCAGGGAAATTTCTTTCCCAAAACGTTCGATGAAACGCTTTTCCATATCCCCTCCACTGGCTTCGTAAAAGGAAAATATCTGATGCGCGATACTACCCCGCCCCTTTTTCACGGTCAACGGGCGGAAACGGAAAGACATGTCTTCCCGCCTCCATGGGCGTTGACAGGGGCCCGGGCGGCGTCCATAGTCGGTGTATGGACGCATCTCGCCGAAAATACATCGACCTGCACGCGCATACCTGGGCCTCTGACGGCGCGGATTCGCCCGGCGCGGTGATCCGCGAGGCGGAGCGGCTGAAGCTCGCGGCGGTGGCGATCACGGACCATGATACTATCGGCGGCCTGGCCGAGGCGGCGGAAGCGGCGGCCGGCCTGAGGGTGGAGTTTATCCGGGGTTGCGAAATCACGGCGCACGGCGAATACAATCCCATGCACTTCCTGGGGCTGTGGCTGCCGGAGGATGCCGGAAAGCTGACCAGATTGATCCGGACGCAACACGAGCGGCGCGCCGCCCGAAACGCCCTGATGCTGGAGCGTCTCGCCGCCCTGGGCGTGCCGGTCACGTCGCGGGAACTGGACGAGGCGGGCAGAGGGGATGCGCGCGGCCGGCCGCATATGGCGCGGGTGCTCGTGCGGCGTGGGGTGGTGGCCTCGGTGGAGGAGGCGTTCCAGCGCTTTCTGGGCGACGGCGCGCCGGCCTATGTGCATATGGCCGCGCCCGCGCCGGGGGAGATTGTCAGCGGCCTGAAAGCGGCGGGCGCCACTGTGGTGTTCGCGCACCCCATGCTGCTGGATTGCCCGGCCGACTGGCTGGCGGATATGGTGGCGGACCTGAAGCGCCAGGGGCTGGATGCGCTGGAAACTTACCATGCGGATTACACGGACCGGCAGACGCGCCGATGCGTTGACCTGGCGCAGCGCGCGGGTCTGGAGCTCTGCGGCGGCTCGGACTATCACGGCGCGGTGAAGCCGGGCCTCAAACTCGGCGTCGGCTGGGGCGGGCTGCGCGTGCCCTATTTCGTGCTTGAGCGCTTAAAGGCGCAGCGGCGCGCACAGGGGCTGCCGGTGGAACAGGCGCGCTGAAAAACGGCTTTTCCCCTCTGGATTTTTTTGGGGCCAGACAGTATAAAAAACCATGTTCGCCATGTTTCGCTCTTTGGAGCACAAGAACTATCGGCGCTTCTTCATTTCTCACACCTTTGCGACGAGCGCCGGTTGGATGCAAAATATCGCGCTTGCCTGGCTGGTTTTCAAGCTGACGGGCACGGGCGCCGCTATTGGCGTGATCATTTTCCTGATGCAGTTCCCCTCCCTATTTACCTCCCTGTGGGGCGGCGTGCTGGCGGACCGGGTGCCCCGGCGGCGAATCATGGTCTGCGCGCAGGCGGTCTACCTGGCCTGCTCGGTGACTTTGGGGATCTTCAACGCCATGGACAGCGTCGACATGTGGCAGTTGTGGACAGTGGCCGTGATTATCGGCCTGACCGCCGGCATTGACACGCCGGCCCGCCAGGCGTTCATGATGGAGTTGGTTCCGCGCGCGGATTTGTCCAACGCCATTGCCCTGAATGCCGGCATCTTCAATATCTCGCGCATTCTTGGCCCGACGTTCGCCGGTTTTTTGGTGGCCGAGGCGGGCATAGTCTGGTGTTTCATCCTCAATGCCTGTTGCTTTGCTGTGGCCGTGACGCTGTTGTCGAGCTTGCGGCTGCCCGCGCATGTCGCGCGGGTTTCCGCGCCGCCCCTCAACGCCTTGGCGGAAGGGCTGCGCTATTGCGGCCGAACGCCGTATATTCTGGCTTTTTTGCTCGGCATCGCCGGCGCCAGTTTTTTCGCCACGCCTCTGTTGTTCCATCTGCCGCTGTTTACGGAGAATATTTTCAATCTGGGACCGAAGGGCTACGGCCTTTTTATGGCGATCGCCGGCGTGGGCGCGCTGTCCGGCGCGCTGCGGCTGGCCGCGCGCGAGACGACCAAGGACCTGGGCACCTGGGTCGCTGTCGCGTTTTTTGGGCTGGGCGCCATTACCATTGTTTTTTCCATGAGCGCCAGCCTGTCGCTGTCTGTGGCGCTGCTGCCGGTTTTCGGCGTGGCCTTCATCATCTGTTTTTCCGGCTGCAACACCCTGCTGCAGACCCTTTCCCCCGAAGAGATGCGCGGCCGCGTTATGGCGGTTTTTTCCATCGCCTTCATGTCCGTTACGCCGTTGGGCTGCCTGCTGACCGGTTTTCTCGCGGACAAGATCGGCGTGGCCTGGACCTTCAGCGGCTGCGGCCTGGTGATGATCGGCCTGGGGGCGTTTCTGTTCAGCATGCTGCCCCGGCTGCGCGCGGATGTGGCGGCAATCCGGGGCTCGGCCCCGGCGTTGTGATTTTTTCGGCCTCTTTTTTGGGATAGAGCATTTTGCCGTTGAAAATTTGTGTCCGATAAAATGCTCCGGCGATGCGAAAGCGAAGCGTAGCAGCGTCCGCGAGCGTGGCGCGGGCGGGCCTTGCCCGCCGTCAAGCGACAAACTCAAGCGTAAAATGTCCCAGGGCGGGGTTCGCCACTTGACTTTTTTCAGGCTCGGGGCACAATCCCGCATTGCCTGACTAACTTCCGCAATTTTAAGGAGCGTATATGAAAACACCCCCTGATTTGCTGTATGCCAAAAGTCATGAATGGGTCCGCGTTGAAGGCAATGAAGCCGTGATCGGCATTACCTTTTTCGCCCAGGAACAGTTGGGCGACGTGACCTTCGTGGATCTGCCGGCCAAGGGCGCCGCGCTCGTGCCGGGCAAGGAATTCGGCAATGTGGAGTCCGTAAAGGCGGCCAGCGATCTGTATTCACCGGTCAAGGGGAAGGTCCTGGCGGTGAATGAGGCTCTGGAATCCTCCCCTGAGCTGATCAACGAGGACCCGTACGGGAAGGGCTGGATGCTGCGCGTGGCCCTGGAAGAGCTCGCCCCGAACCTGCTCAAGGCGGCGGAATACGAGGCGCAGGCCATGTAGTAACCGCTCCGGGAGCGATGGAGCGATTCCATTTTGGGAATTTTCCCGCAGGCCACGCGGCGCGCCGCGTGGCCTGCGCATGGATTTCCCTCCCGCCAACCGGCGGTATAGGCGTATTGTCGATCCCAGTGGATTTATCTGAAATCAAGTGGTAGAGCATTCTATCCTTGAAACTTTACACTGGAAAAATGCTCTGGCGGTGCGAAGCGAAGCGTGGCAGCGCCCGTGAGTTTGCCCGCCCTTAAGCGGCAAACTCAAACGTAAACGCCCTAAAGAGGAGGCGGCTCTTGCCCTTTATCCCCCATACTCCAGGCGAAACCGCCGAGATGCTTAAAGCTGTTGGCGTCTCGGCTCTCGATGACTTGTTTGCGGATATTCCGACGGGCATGCGGCCGCGTTCGTTCAATCTGCCCAAAGGCATGGCCGAACAGGACGCGTTAGAGCGTCTGGAATGCCTGGCCGGCCGCAATGACGCGAACCTGGTCAGCTTCCTGGGCGCGGGCTTCTATAACCACCACATCCCGACCGCCGTGGACACGCTCTCCAGCCGGGGCGAGTTCGCCACCGCCTATACGCCGTATCAGCCCGAGGCTTCGCAGGGCACGCTTCAGGCCATTTTCGAATATCAGACGGCCGTCTGCCGTCTGTTCGACATGGACTGCGCCAACGCCTCGGTCTACGACGGCGGCACCGCCCTGTTCGAGGCCGTGATGATGGCCATGCGCCTGACCAGGCGCCGCCGGGTGATCGTGGACGAGGGCGTGAGCCCGATCTGGCGGCGCATGCTGGCCACCTACACCGCGAACATGGATATCGACATCCTGGTGGTGCCGCATTTCTCCGGCAAGCCGGACATGGACGGCCTGCGCATGGCCCTGGGCGACAATATCGCCGCCGTGGTCGTGCAGAATCCGAATTTCTTCGGGACGATCAGCGACTATTCGGTATTGTGCGAGCACGCCCGTCAACTGGGGGTAATCTCGATCATGTCGGTCTACCCGATCATGCAGGCCGTGCTGAAAACGCCGGGGGAAATGGGGGCGGACGTCGCCGTGGCCGAGGGCCAGTCCCTGGGACTGCCCCTGAGCTTCGGCGGGCCGTATCTTGGCGTCATGACCTGCAAAAAGCGGCACGTGCGTCAGCTGCCCGGCCGTATTGTCGGCCGCGCCACGGATTTGCAGGGGCGCACCGGCTACGTGCTGACCCTGCAAGCGCGCGAACAGCACATCCGCCGCGCCAAAGCCACCTCGAACATCTGCTCGAACCAGGCGTTGTGCGCTTTGCGCAGCCTTATGTACATGACCCTGCTCGGGCCCGAGGGCCTGAAGCGCACGGCGGAAATATCCATGGCGCGCGCCCGCTACGCGGCCGAACGCCTGACCGCCTTGCCCGGGGTAAAACTGCTGAATCCCGAGCCCTTTGGCAATGAATTCGCCCTTCGCCTGCCGTTCAACGCCGACGAGGTGGCCGGCCGGCTGGCGCAGCGCGGCTACGCGCCGGGTTTCCCGCTGGGCCGCTATTATCCGGGCTTGGAGAACGTGTTGCTGGTGGCGTGCACGGAAAAGACGAGCGAAGAGCAGATCGGCATGCTTGCGGAGCTCATGAAAAGCGAATTTTTGGGAACTGAATCCGCGGGAGGCCGGTAATGAAAACCCTGTTTGCCCAATCCGTGCCCGGGCGCACCGGCGTTGTGCCGGAAAAACCCGGCCAGAGCGCGGCCGCCATGCTGCCCGCGGAATTTCTGCGCGCGCAGGGCCCAGCCTTGCCCGAGGTGTCCGAGCTGGACGCGGTGCGTCACTTCACGCGCCTGTCGCAATTGAATTATGGGGTGGACGCCAACTTCTACCCGCTTGGCTCCTGCACCATGAAGTACAACGCGAAATTTCTCGAGGCCGCCGCGGCCTTGCCGGGTTTTGCCCGGCTGCACCCCGCCCTGGCCCAGTTGCCGGGCGGCGCCCGCTTCACGCAGGGTTCGCTGGAGGCCATGTGGCACTGCGAGCGCTTTTTGTGCGAGCTGACCGGCATGAGCGCCTTCACCCTGCACCCCATGGCCGGGGCCAACGGCGAGCTGGTGGGCGTCATGCTCATCGCCGCCTATCACCGCGACCGGGGCAATAGAAAGACCAAAGTGATCTGCCCGGATTCCGCCCATGGCACCAACCCGGCTTCGGCCGCGCTGGCCGGCTATGAGGTGGTCAACGTCGAATCCGTGAACGGCGTGGTCACGCCTGAAGCCCTGGCCGCCGTGCTGGACGACGAAGTGGCCGCCCTGATGATGACATGTCCGAACACGCTTGGCCTGTTCGAGCCGCATCTGCCGGAAATAGTCGCGCAACTGCGCAAGGTGGACGCGCTGCTTTACTACGACGGCGCGAACCTGAACGCGATCATGGGCAAAATGCGCGTGGGCGACGTGGGCTTTGACGTGGTGCACCTGAACGTGCACAAAACCCTCGGCACTCCGCACGGCGGCGGCGGTCCCGGCGCCGGCCCGGTCGGCGTGAGCGAGCGCGTCGTGCCTTATCTGCCGGTTTCGCGCGTGGACAGGCAGGCGGACGGCAGCTACTTTCTCAATTACGACTACCCGAAGTCCATCGGCTATGTGGCCCCGTTCTACGGCAACTTCGGAGTGGTGCTGAAGGCTTTCGCCTATATGCTGCGCCTGGGCGGCGAGGGCTTGCGCCGGGCCTCGGAATACGCGGTGCTGAACGCCAACTACCTGCGCAAGCGCCTGGAAAATGCGCTGGATATTCCGTACAACCGCATCTGCATGCACGAGTTCGTGGCCTCGGCCGTGAACGCCGGGGAACACGGGGTGCATGCCCTGGATATCGCCAAGGCCCTGCTTGATAAAGGCTACCATGCGCCGACCATCTATTTTCCGCTGATTGTCAAATAATGCATTATGTTTGAGCCCACGGAAACTGAAAGCCGCCAGACCTTGGATCAGTTCGCCGACGATCTGATCGAAATCATGGAGCGGGCGGCGAAAGATCCGCAGAGCCTGCACGATGCGCCCGTCAATCTGCCGGTGCGGCGCCTTGATGAAACCGCCGCCGCGAAAAATATGGAGTTAATCGATTAGCGCATTTTACACGTGAGTTTGTCGCGGGGGGGGGGGGGCGCCCCCCCCCCCCCCCACAGAAGAACACCACAAAGGAT